>JBKJNE010000135.1:0-5156 GCA_046596015.1 Alphaproteobacteria bacterium | reverse complement strand
CAGCCAGCCATGCGGCAGCCTGCCGCTGGCATAGGTCGACAGCAGCAGGTCCTCGGCGGCGCCGTGGCCGATCAGGCCTTCGCTCAGCCGCGGATGGCGCTCGTCCTCCTCGGGCTTCGGCGCCGGCTCAGCCATCAGCTCACCTTCAGGCGTTCTTTGACCGTGGCCCAGATCGCCTCGTGGACCGTCTCGACGGGCCGGTTGGCGTCGATTACCACGCAGCGCGCCGGCTCGCGGGCGGCGATATCGAGGAAGGCGGCGCGCACGGTTTCGTGGAATTTCCGCCCCATCAGCTCGTAGCGGGTTTCGTGGTTGACGTGCCGCCGGATGGACCGGTCGAGCCCCACGCCGACGGGCATGTCCAGGACCAGGGTCAGGTCCGGCTTCAGCCGTCCGGCGACCATGCGGTAGAGCTTCTCCACCGTTGGCCGGCCGAGCTCCTGCGCATATCCCTGATAGGCCATGCTGGAATCGGCGAACCGGTCGCACAACACCCACGACCCCTCCTCCAGCGACGGCACGATGGTCTCCTGCAGGTGCTCGGCGCGGGCGGCGAAATGCAGTAGCGTCTCGGCCATCGGCGTCCAGTTCCGGTCGCCCTGCACCAGCAGGTTGCGGATCGGGCCGTTGGGTTCGCGGGTCTCGACGACGCCGATCCCGTGGGTCTTGAGGCGTGCCGACAGGAGTCCCAGCTGCGTCGACTTCCCGGCGCCTTCGCCGCCCTCGAACGTGACGAAGGTGCCGCGGCGAGGCATCACTTTTCGCCCGACGAGCCCGACAGCAGATAGTCGATGGCCGAGCCGATCTTGCCGGTGGCGCCGACCTTTTCCACGTCCTCGGCGACCACCAGCGGCACCTGGATCGCGTCCATGCCGGGGAGCGTCACGGTGACGGTGCCGACCTGGGCTCCCTTCTTCGTGCCGGCCTGCACCGGCGCGGTGTACTTGATCCTCGCCTTGGCGCCCATCTTGGCTTCGCGGCTCAGGGTCAGGGTGACGTCCCGGGCGACGGTCAGGCCGACCTTGGACTTCACGCCCAGCCACACCGGCGCCTCCTCGATCACCGTGCCCGCCTTCAGCAGCGTATAGGTGTCGAAATTGCGGAAGCCCCATTCCATCAGGCCGCGCGATTCCTCGGCGCGGGCCTTGGTGCTGGGCAGGCCGTTGATCACCAGGATCAGCCGGGTTTGCCCGCGCTTGCCCGAGACGGTGACGCCGTAGCCGCCCTCCTCCGTATAGCCGGTCTTGAGACCGTCGACGCCATCGACCACGCCGAGCGTCGGATTGCGGTTCTGCTGGCTGATCGGCGCGCCGGTCTTCAGGTTCTCGCCATAGGCGAACTCGCGCTGCGCGTAGTACGGATAGTATTCCGGGAAGTCGCGGATGATATGGCTGGCCAGGATCGCCAGGTCGCGGGCCGAGGAATGGTGCTCGGGCTCGGCCAGGCCGTGCGGGTTGACGAAGTGCGAGTTCTTCATGCCGAGCTGGGCCGCCATCTGGTTCATCATGTTGCCGAAGCCCTCCACCGAGCCGCCCAGCCCTTCGGCCAGGGCCACGCAGGCGTCGTTGCCGGAGACGATGATGGTGCCCTTCAGCAGGTCCTCGACCTTCACCCGGTCGCCGACCTTCAGGAACATGGTCGAGCCGCCCATCTTCCAGGCGCGCTCGCTGACCGTCAGCTCCTCGTCCAGCTTCATGGCCTTCTTCTTCAGCGCGTCGAAGATGACGTAGTCGGTCATCATCTTGGTCATGGACGACGGTGCCATCCGCTCGTCGGGCGCCTTCTCCATCAGCACCGTGCCGGTGGTGTAGTCGACCATGATCGCCTGCTTGGCCTGGATCTCGTAGGGCGGCGGCGCGGCATGGGCGGCGAGCGGCACGCCGACGAGAACGGAAAGCAGAAGCGGCAAGCGGCGAAGTCGCGGCATAAGTGTGGTTCCGTGTGGTTGATGCAGGATGATTCTAGGCGTCCGGACCGGCTACCGCAAGCCGCGCGGCACAATACATTGTGGTGTCGCCCGGAGTTATCCACCACAATCTGCGGACTTGTACGCTTCCCCGGCGCATCGATCAAATGTTCAGCTCGATCGCGCCAAAGCTGATCACGGCGCTGACGTCGTCGAAGAATCTGACGACCAGCGCGTGCTTCCCCAACCAGGTCTGACGGCTACTTCTCGATCACGATCAGCGCGTTGACCTGGCCGAGGCCGACCACCTGCGCCATGGCCAAGTCGGCGTCCTCAACAGTGGAGAACGGGCCAAGCCGGACGCGGTAGAAATTGGCGCCGTTGACCATGGCGGTGCGCACCTCGGTCGGGCCGATGGCCCGCAGCCTGTCCTTCAGCCGGTTGGCGTTGTCCGGATTGCCGAAAGCGCCCGCCTGGACGTAGATGCCTCTGGGCTCGGCGGCGAGCTTCTTCGCCCCTTCCTGCTTGACCGCGACGGCGATGGGCGCGCCCTCCTCCAGCGGCGCCCGGCCCACATACTCGACCCGTACCATGGCGGTGCCGGCGCCGTGGAAGCCGAGCAACTCGGACGCCTTCTTCGACATGTCGATGATCCGGCCGCGGGCGTAGGGGCCGCGGTCGTTCAGCCGAACCACCATCGACTTGCCGTTCGCCAGGTTGGTGACCCGCACCAGCGACGGCATCGGCAGGGTGCGGCGCGCGGCGCTGACCAGCTCCATGTCGAAGATCTCGCCATTGGCGGTGCGTGCGCCGTGGAACTGCGGCCCGTACCACGAGGCGATGCCGGTCTCGGAATAGTTGGGGTCCTCGCGCGGCACATAGGTGACGCCGTTGATCACGTAGGGGTTGCCGACCTTGTAGATGCCGCCCTTCCCGCTCGGCACGGGCGCCTCGCCCCAGGGCGGCGTGGTGGCAATGGTCTCCCTGGGTTTGGATGGCGCGGCGACAGGACCCGTATAGGTCGGTGCCGGCTTCTTCGGCTGGGCGGCGCACGCGGCGAGAAGCGCGCAGGCGGCCGCCAGGACTAGCCCCCGCCTCCACATGCTATTGCTTCACCAGGTCGGCCAGTCGGCCGACGGCGATCGCGTAGAAATTCGCGCAGTTGTAGCGGAGGATCGCACGGTAGTTGCCGAAGGTCAGGAACGCACGGCCGGTCTCGCCGTCCGGCTCCACCATTGTCGCCTCCAGGTCGCCCGGCGGCAGGTCGTTGCCCTCGCGGTCGCGCACGCCCATGGCCTGCCACTCGGACAGCTTCAGCGCCCTGGAATGCTGGTTCATCGCCCGGCAGCCGCCCTGGTCGTACATGCCGACGTCATGCAGCTTGGCCGCGAACCCTTCGGGCAGGCTGACTTCGAAACCCCAGGTCTGGTCGCCCTGCCACTTGTAGCTGCGCAGATAGTTGGCGACCGAACCGAAGATGTCGCCCTTGTTGTTCCAGATGTCCTTGTGGCCATCGCCGTCGAAGTCGTCGGCATATTGCAGATAGCTGGTCGGCATGAACTGGGGCTGACCCATGGCGCCGGCCCACGACGCCTTCATTTCCGGTGCCGTGATGAAGTCGTCGTTGAGGATCTCCAGCGCCGCGAACAGCTCCTTGCGGAAATAGGCGCTGCGGCGCGGATCGTAGGCCAGCGTGGCCAGCGCCTGGATCGCGTCCTCGCTGGGGAAATACTTGCCGTAATTGGTTTCCATGCCCCAGATGGCGACGATGTATTCGGGCTGCACGCCGTGCTTCTGGGCTACCTGGCGCAGCAGGTCGGCGTTCTCGGCCATCATCTCGCGGCCGCCGTCGATCCGCGCCTGGCTGACCCGCTTGGCCAGGTAGGTATCGAGCGTCTCGACGAACTCGGCCTGGTTCTGGTCGGCCTTGATCACCCGCTCCAGCGGCGTCAGCCCGGTCAGCGTCTGGTCGAGGATCGCGGCGCGGATGCCCTTCGCCTCGGCTTCCTTGCGCACCCCCTTCAGCCAGTCGTCCCATTTGGGCTGGGCATCCTCGGCGAAGGCGGACGGGATCAGGATCATGGGCAGGAGCAGCAGAACCGGCAGCAGGCGCATAGTGAGCGGCGACCCTCTTGGTTTGTTTGAACTACCGGCAGGAACTGGCTTTTCCGCCCGTCGGACGCAACCGCGCCCGCACCGGTTCTGGTCGATCGTCACCGAGTTTTAGCCCGCGCGGCGGCAAGATGCCAGCCTCGGCCCACGCGAATTTGCACCGCCCGCCAGAACCGGCTAGAACCTGCCCGAACGGATGGGTGGCCGAGCGGTTGAAGGCACCGGTCTTGAAAACCGGCGTGCGTGCAAGCGTACCGTGGGTTCGAATCCCACCCCATCCGCCACTTCGGAACAAAGCTGGGCACTGCGCCTGGCTGTGTTCCCGCACCGCCTGCGGCGGCAAGCGTCCGCAACAGGTCGGACTTCGATCCCATGATGCGAACCTCGCCATCGTTGACTTCGACGCGCTGCGCCAGCGCGCGGAGATGATCGCGACGGTAGCCGCCGCCGGGGACGCGCATCCGCTGGCGGGCGGTCTGCGCGAACTTGGCGAGCATGGGCGCGGTGATGGCTTTCTGGCCTGCGCTTTCCAGCATCGCCGATGCGCGGTCAGCATCGACGCGTGACTGATCGCGGACGGCCTTGAGGCTGGCGATGCGGTCCTTGAGGTCGGGGTCATCAAGGTCGGCGACGCCGCTCTCGATAGCGTCGTAAAGCCGCTTGAGACGTAGGTCGGTCTCGGTCGCGCGTTTGTTCAGCTCGGCGATGTGGTCGCGGCGGCGCTCGGTGCGCTCCTGCCGCCGGTCAAGGACGGTCGCCAGAACCTCCTCCAGCCGCGCTGGATCAAGTAAGCGGTCCTCCAGATGCCCGGCTACCAGTGACTCCAGCTTTTCCATCGGGACGGTCATGCCGGTACAGGCGGTCGGACCCTGCCGGGCTTTGGTCGAGCAAGTGTAATAGCGGTAGCGTCCGCCCTTGCCGGTGCGAATGGTCATCGCCCCGCCGCACTTGGCGCAATGGATCAGGCCGGTAAGCAGGGTTGGTCCGCCGACGACCTGCGGCGGCGTCACCTTCGGGTTGCGGGCCTTCATCCGCGCCTGCACGGCGTCGAAGACGGCTTGGTCGATAATCGGCGGCACGGCGACGGGGATGACCTCCTCATCCGGCTTGATGTCACCGTTCTTGGTGCGACGGTTGA
>JBKJNE010000104.1:0-6964 GCA_046596015.1 Alphaproteobacteria bacterium | reverse complement strand
TCTCCGAGTACGACGTCAAGGAGAGGATGCAGCTCATCACCTCCACGACGGGCGCCCTGCGCAACCAGGAGGAATACGACCAGCTGCGCAAGACCGTGGTGCAGCTGCTCGTCGACGAGAAGCTCCAGCTCCAGGAAGCCAAGGAGCAGAAGATCAACATCACCGACGCCGATGTGCAGGCGCGGTTCAACGAGATGGCCGCGCGCAACAACATCTCGGCGGCCCAGTTCACCCAGGAGCTGTCGCGCATGGGCGCCAGCAAGGACATCATCCTGCGCCAGGTGAAGGCCGGCCTTGCCTGGGAAGAGGTGATCAACGCCCGGCTGCGGCCGTTCCTCGCCATCGGCGACGGCGAGGTGAAGGCGTATCTCGACAATCTGAAAAACAACAGGGGCCAGCCCGAGTACCGCATCGGCGAGATCTTCCTCGCCGTCGACTCGCCCGACAAGGACGCCGAGGCCCGGCAGACCGCCGAGCGCCTGGTGCGCCAGATCCGCGAGGGCGCCGAGTTCGGCGCGGTCGCCCGCCAGTTCTCCGACGTGGCAACCGGCGCCGTCGGCGGCGACACCGGCTGGGTGATCGGCGACCACATCAATCCCGACATCAAGGACACGGTCCTGAAACTGCAGGACGGACAGGTGTCCGATCCGATCCGGGTCACCGCCGGCTACTACATCGTCACCCTCGCCGACCAGCGCCAGGTGCTGAGCGCCGATCCGGACGACACCCAGATCGAGTTGCAGCAGATCATCGTCAAGACTGGCGCCGATGCCGCCGCCCAGAGCCAGCGCCTCGCGGCGCAGGCAGCGACCCTGAAGGACTGCAGCGGCGTCGGGCAGCTCGCCAGCGCCATGGGCGCCACGGATACCGGCAGCCTCGGCACGGTCCGCCTGGGCGACCTGCCGGCCCCGGTGAAGAAGGTCGTCAGACCGCTCGACGTGGGCCAGGCCAGCGAGCCGGTGCGTACCGGCGCCGATTTCCGCGTGCTGGTGGTCTGCGGTAAGAAGACCGCCGAGGTGAAGGAGCCGACGCCGACCGAGATCGAAGATTTCCTCAGCAACCAGCGCCTTGCGATGATGGCGCGGCGCTATCTCCGCGACCTGCGCCGTGACGCGATCATCGACTACAAGTAGACGCACGCCGCCGCTCGCGCTCACCATGGGTGAGCCCTCGGGGATCGGCCCCGACATATCCCTCGCCGCCTGGCTGCGGCGCGACACCGCGAAGGTGCCGCCGTTCTTCCTGCTCGCCTGCCCCGGTCTGATCCGCAAGCGTGCCCGGATGCTGGGCATCGACGTGGCCATTCGCGAGATCGCGGCGCCGGGTGAAGCCGCCGACGTGTTCCCCAGCGCCCTGCCCGTGCTTCCTCTCAGCCGCTCGGTGCAGGCAAAGCCCGGCAAGCCGGATCCGGCAAATTCCAAAGCCGTGCTCGAATCCATCGAGACCGCGACCCAGTTGTTCACGCAGGGACACGCCGCTGCCATCGTCACCAACCCGATCCAGAAGGCGGCGCTCTACGAGGCCGGCTTCGAGCATCCCGGCCATACCGAGTTCTTCGAATTCCTGGCCGGCCACTTCGCCTTCGCCGTGATGATGCTGGCCGTGCCCGGCCTGCGCGTGGTGCCGGTGACGGTGCACAAGCCCCTGTCGGCGGTGCCGAACGCGCTGACAACGGACCTGATCGTCAGGACCGGCAGGACCGTCGCGGCGTCGCTTAAGGACGATTTCGGTATCGCCGCGCCGCGCCTCGCCGTCGCCGGGCTGAACCCGCACGCGGGCGAAGCGGGCACCATCGGCCGCGAGGAAATCGAGATCATCGCCCCGGCCGTCGCGGCGTTGCGCGCCGAGGGCATCGAGGTCAGCGGCCCGAAGCCCGCCGACACGCTGTTCCACAAGGAGGCGCGCGCGGGCTACGACGCGGCGCTGTGCATGTATCACGACCAGGCGCTGATCCCGCTCAAGACCATCAATTTCCACGAGGGCGTCAACATCACCATCGGGCTGCCCTTCGTGCGCACCTCGCCCGACCATGGCACCGCGCTCGACATCGCCGGCAGCGGCAAGGCCGACCCGCGCAGCCTGATCGCCGCGCTCAAGCTGGGCCGCGACATCGCCCGCGCCCGCCGGAAGCGGGCGGCGGCATGAGTCTTCCTCCATTGCGCGACGTCATCGCCCGCCATGGCCTGATGGCCAAGAAATCGCTGGGCCAGAACTTCCTGCTCGACCTGAACCTGACCGGCCGGATCGCCCGAGGCGCCGGTGTCGGCCCGGACTCGCTGGTCTACGAGGTCGGTCCCGGACCCGGCGGCCTGACCCGGGCGCTGCTGGAAGCTGGTGCGAGCGTGGTCGCCGTCGAAAAGGACGACCGCTGCATCGAGGCGCTGGCCGAGGTGCAGGCGGCCTATCCGGGCCGGCTGACCGTGGTGCCCGCCGACGCGCTGAAGGTGGACGAGGCCGAGCTGCTGGGCGGCCGCACCGCCAGGGTGGTCGCCAACCTGCCCTACAACGTGTCGACCGTGCTGCTCGCCAAATGGCTGACGTCCGAATCCTGGCCGCCGTTCTTCTCCAGCCTCACCCTGATGTTCCAGCGCGAGGTGGCCGAGCGGATCACCGCGCCGCCCGGCGGCAAGGAATATGGACGCCTGTCCGTGCTCAGCCAGTGGCGGACGGTGCCCAAGCGCCTGTTCGACATTCCACCGTCGGCGTTCGTGCCGCAGCCCAAGATCACCTCGTCCGTGGTGCATTTCAGCGTGCTGCGCGAGCCCGTCGCGCCCGCCGAGCTGCGCGACCTGAAGACGGTCGTCGATGCGGCGTTCAACCAGCGCCGGAAAATGCTGCGGTCGAGCCTGAAGGGTGTCGGCGTCGATACGGAAAGGCTGCTGGCGGATGCCGGGATCGATCCGACGCTGCGTGCGGAAGTCCTGTCGGTGGCTGATTTCTGCGCGCTGGCAAGAACGCTGAACGCCCTGCGTAGCTAACTTTTGTTGTCCTCCCGGCGAAAGCCGGGACCCAGTGATCGTAGAGCTCCGCCCCTTCCCCTTTCTGGGTCCCGGCTTTCGCCGGGATGACAGGGAATTATGGGGAACAGAATGCTCAATCGACCCCGCGCAGGCGGTTGACGAATTCCGCCATGCCGACCTGGCGTTCGCGGCGCAGGCGCTCGGCTGCGAGGATCGCGCGGACCTTTGCCAGGCTTTCCTCGACGTCCACGTTCACCACCACATAGTCATATTCCGCCCAGTGGCTCATTTCCTCGGACGCCTTGGACATGCGCGCGGCGACCACATCGTCGGTGTCCTGCGCGCGGGTCCGCAGGCGCTTTTCCAGCTCCTGTGTAGACGGCGGCAGGATGAAGACGCGCACCACGTCGGTTTGTGCCTTTCCGGCGAGTTGCTGTGTGCCCTGCCAATCGATGTCGAACAGCACGTCCCTGCCCGCTTCGAGCGCCGCGAATACCGGCTGCCGTGGCGTGCCGTACATGTTGCCGAACACCTTGGCGTGCTCCAGCAGCTCGCCCTTCTCCACCATCGCCTCGAACCGGGTCTGGTCGACGAAAATGTAGTCCTTGCCGTCCACCTCGCCGGGACGCGGCGCGCGGGTCGTGACCGACACCGACATGGTGATTTCGGCATCCTGCGCCAGCAGCATCCGCGACAGCGTGGTCTTGCCCGCGCCCGAGGGCGAGGACAGCACCAGCATCAGGCCGCGGCGGACGATGGCGCTCATTCGATGTTCGCCACCTGCTCGCGGAGCTGGTCGATCACCGCCTTGAGGTCGAGACCGATTCGCGACAGCGCCGGATCCGAGGACTTCGAACAGACCGTGTTGGCCTCGCGGCCGAATTCCTGCGCCAGGAAGTCCAGTTTGCGGCCCGCCGGCCCGCCGCTTTCCAGCAGCTCGGTGGCGGCGAGCACATGGGCGCCCAGCCGGTCCAGCTCCTCGCGGACGTCGGCCTTGACCGCCATGTAGGCGGCTTCCTGCGCCAGCCGGTCCTGGTCGATCGGCACGCTCGACCCGCTCAGCAGATCGGAAATCTGCTTGTGCAGCTTTTCGCGCATGGCGCCGGGCTGCTGCGACGGCACGGCGCGCGCCAGGGAGACCAGCTCGCCGATGGTGCGGATCTCGTCATGGAGCACGGCGGCCATGCGGGCGCCCTCGCTCCGGCGCATGGCGACGACGCCGCGCAGCGCCTCGGCAAGGCCGGCGAGCAGGATCCTGTCGCGTTCGGCCACTTGCTCCTCGGTGAGCGTCGTGTCCTTCACCTCGATGACGCCGCGCAGCTCCAGCAGCTCCTCGATCCGCGGCTTCTTCAGGCCGTGGCGCTTGGCGGCGGCCTTGGCGGCGTCGACCAGGCTGTCGAGCACCTGGTTGTTCACATAGACGCTCGCATTGGCGTTGACCCGGTCGAACGTCAGCACGCAGTTCACATTGCCGCGCGTCAGGTGCTCCGCGATCATCGCGCGGGCCGGAATATCCAGGCTTTCGACGCCCTGCGGCAGCCGCATGCGCACATCGAGACCCTTGCCGTTGACGCTTTTAACCTCCCACACCCAGCGATACTCTTGCCACGCGCCATCGAGGCGGGCGAAACCGGTCATGCTGGCGATGGCCATGGGGTCTCCTGGGTCGTTTCGGTGGGCGCGAACTATATCGCCCTATAATGATTGCCGTCGATGAAAAACCCGAAATCCATCCTGATTACCGGCGCTTCGAGCGGTATCGGCGAAGCGCTGGCGCTGCGCTGCGCTACGCGGCGCTGGGCGTGACGCTGCATCTGTGCGGTCGGGACCGGGCGCGGCTCGACGCAGTCGCTGCCCGATGCGCCGCGGCGGGCGCGGCGGTGCAGGCGGAGGTCGTCGATGTCGCCGACCAGGCCGGCACGCGCGGCTGGATCGAGCGCTGCGAAGCCAGCCGGCCGCTCGACCTGGTGATCGCCAATGCTGGCGTCGGCATCGGCCAGAGCGAGGGCACGCTGGCGGGCGTCGCCGAGCGGACCTTCGCGGTCAATGTCGATGGCGTGTTCCATACCGTCCATCCCGCCGCCGGGATCATGCGCCGCCGTGGCCGGGGCCAGATCGCCATCGTCAGCTCGGTCGCCGGCTATCAGGGACTGGCGTCGACGCCGGCCTATTCGGCCTCGAAGGCGGCGGTGAAGGCCTATGGCGAGGCGCTGCGCGGCTATCTGGAGCCGGACGGCATCGAGGTGAGCGTGATCTGCCCCGGATTCGTCGCCAGCCGGATCACCGACCGCAACCAATTCGCCATGCCGTTCTTCATGCCGGCCGACCGGGCGGCGCGCATCATCGAGCGCGGCCTGTCGCGCAACCGCGGCCGCATCACTTTTCCGTGGCAGATGGTGATCGTGGCGAGGGTGCTGGCGAACCTGCCCATGTGGGCCGTCGACTGGACGGCGCGGCGGGCGCCGCGGAAATAAGCGGTGCGCGATTACACTTCTTAACGTGCGCTCAAGTATATCCTGAATTAATCACTCATGCAGTGACGTGACGGGAGAGTCTTGTTTGTTGATTTTTCGCGACCAACAAGAATTCATGATGAAAAATTGCCGTTACGGCAGGCGAAACTTACATGATATTTTATTCGAATTTGATGATTATCGCTGTTCGGGGCCGCGAGCGTTTCACCGACCTGGATTCCAGGTACTCCATGGGCCGGCACGAGGCGATGGCGGGCAAGCCATTGCCCTACCTCCATAAGCCGAAGCGAAGACCCAGGTTAGCAAGGCAGGCCAACAATGCAGAACCACAAGCACGTCGAGAAGCAGCGCGTCCTCGTCATCATGGAACTGAACACGGGCGACAGCCTGTTCGGCTTCATCCACGCCACCCACAGCGAACGGGTTTCCGATGTCATGAACGATCCGCGGCTGTTCCTGCCGTTCGAGGATGTCGAGGGCGAGCGCATGATCCACGCCAAGACCTCGATCACGCGGGTCTACGAGATCTGCAATTTCACCCGCCACATGACGCATCCGGATCCCTACGTGGTGCTGAACGTCAGCCGGGCCGATAGCTGGGAAGCCATCCAGCGTGCCTACCGCCAGCAGATGACGCTGTGCCATCCGGACCGTTATGCGCGGCGCAACCCGCCAGCGGCCGCTCTGGCGTTGCTTGACCAGATCGCCCGGCGCCTCAACGAGGTGCTGGACCAGATCAAACCCAATCACCTCAACAGCGTGGCGTAACCGGCGCTATGGACCCGCGCCCTGCCGCTCCAGCGCGCGCCAGTTCTGCACGTTGCGCTGGTGATCGGCGTAGGATTTGGCGAACGCGTGGCCGCCGCTGCCGTCGGCGACGAAATACAGGTCCTCGGTTTCCATCGGGTTCAGCACCGCCTTCAATGACTCGAGGCCCGGATTGGCGATGGGCGTCGGCGGCAGGCCGATGAACTTGTAGGTGTTGTAGGGCGTGTCGCCCTGCAGTTCGGACAGCAGGATCGGCCGTCCCAGTTTCTCGCCGCCCCTGATGCCGTAGACGATGGTCGGGTCCGACTGCAGCGGCATGCCCGAGCGCAGCCGGTTCACGAACACGCCGGCGATGCGCGGCCGCTCGTCCGGCACGCCGGTTTCCTTTTCGACGATGGACGCGAGGATCAGCGCCTGCTGCGGGGTTTGCAACGGCAGGTTCGGCGCCCGCTTTTCCCACAGCGCGGCCAGGCTCCGGTCCATGGCGGCGCGCATCCGCGACATCACCCCGGCCCGGCTGTCGCCGAGGCTGAAATGGTAGGTCTCGGGCAGCAGGCTGCCTTCCGGCGGCAACGGCCCCGGATCGCCGTCGAGCGCGGGCTCGGCGCGGATCAGTGCATCCACCTGCCGGACGCTGAGGCCTTCGGCGACGGTGAAGCGCCGCACCACGGTCTTGCCGGAGCGCAGCAGGTCCAGCACGCCGCGCATGGTCGATGAGGCGGGCACCCGGTACTCGCCCGCCTTCAGCTTGCGGTCGGCGCC
>JBKJNE010000446.1:0-3302 GCA_046596015.1 Alphaproteobacteria bacterium | reverse complement strand
CAACGGCGAGGAGCTGAAGGTGGTCGCCGAAACCCGCCGCATCCTGGGCGTGGACCAGATGCCGATCGGCATCACCTGCATCCGCGTGCCCGTGCTGCGCGCCCACGCCATGTCGATCTCGGTGGAGTTCGACGAGGTTGTGACGCCCGAGGAAGCCCGCGCGCTGCTGCAGGGCGGCCAGGGCCTGCGGCTGGTGGATGACCGCGCCGCCAACCACTTCCCCATGCCGTCGGAGGCCTCCGGGCAGGACGACGTGCTGGTGGGCCGCGTCCGCGCCGACACCGCCGATCCGTCGGGCCGGACGCTGGCGCTGTTCGCCGCCGGCGACCAGCTGCTGAAGGGCGCGGCGCTCAACGCGGTACAGATCGCCGAACTGCTGCTGAAGCGGTAGAGCGGCCAGAGAACCGCTTGGCGGTCCCCCTCACCTGGCCGCTGCGCGGCCATCCTCTCCCCGTTGGGGCGAGGGGACTTGGCCGGAGCGACCGCCGGAGCGAAGGTGGCGCGTAGCGCCGGATGAGGGGGCGCCGCGTCAGTGGCATTGGCCTCTGGCGGAAAACGAGGGTTAATTGTCATTCCCGCCAACCGGCTTCGACGATACTCTCCGGGCTGGAAGGAGAGCGCCATGCTCCAGAAGGCTCCAACGGCAAAGAACGTCATCATGGTCGGCTTCGAGCAAGCCCAGCTTCTCGACATTACCGGCCCCATGCAGGTGCTCTCGGGCGTCAACGACATGGGACTCCCCGGCTACCGGTTGACCCTGGCGGCCGCCGGGTCCGGCTTCATCACCACAACCAGCGGCGTGAGGTTGGGTGTCGACAAGAGTTTCGACGAAATAGGCGAAGATGAGCTCAACTTTCTCGATACCCTGATCGTTTCAGGCGGGCACGGCACCATCGAGGCCGTGCGCGACGAGCGCCTGCTGAATTTCCTGCGCCGTGCCGCGCCGCATGTCCGGCGGCTGGTTTCGGTGTGCAGCGGCGTGGCACTGCTGGCGCAGGCAGGGCTGATCAGGAACAGGCGGGTCGCCACCCACTGGAACGACTGCGAGATCATCGGCCACTACTATCCCGACCTGAAGATCGACCGGGACGCCATCTATGTCCGCGACGGCAATGTCTGGACCTCGGCCGGCATCACCGCCGGCATGGACCTGACGTTGGCGCTGATCGAGGACGACTGGGGCCACGACGTGGCCGTTCAGGTGGCGCGCCGCCACGTGCTGTTCATGATCCGGCCCGGCGGCCAATCCCAGTTCAGCGTGCAACTGGGGGCTCAGGCGGGCCAGGACGGCAGGCTGGGCAAGCTGCTCAAATGGATCGCGGACAATCCGGGCGAGGAGCTGGCCGTGCCTGCGCTGGCGGACCGCGCCTGCATGACCGAGCGCACCTTCGCCCGGGTGTTCCGCGCCGAGACCGGCGTAACGCCGGCCGAATTCGTCGAGCGCGCCCGCACCGAGGCCGCCCGCCGCGACCTCGAGCATACCGCGCACGCCATCGACCGCATCGCCTTGGACTGCGGCTTCGGCTCCATGGAGCGCATGCGCCGCACCTTCATCCGCCGCCTGGGGGTGGGTCCGAAAGCCTATCGGGACCGGTTCCGGCGGCTTCCCGTTTCAGCCAGCAGGGAGATGGCCCATGAATATCGGCATCGTGGTGTTTGACGACGCGGAGGAGCTGGATTTCGTCGGCCCATGGGAGGTGCTGACCAGCTCGAACCAGGTGTTCGCCCGGCAGAAGCAGCCGGTGCCCGACCAGGTGTTCCTGGTATCGGAGAACGGCCAGACCGTGCGCTGCGCCAAGGGCATGCGGGTGGAGGCGGACCATTCCTTCGCCACCTGTCCGGACCTGGACATCGTCCTGGTTCCCGGCGGCCAGGGCACGCGGCGCGAGATGAAGAACCCGGCCATGCTGGACTTCGTCGCCCGCCAGGCGGCGCGCTGCGACTGGGTGACGAGCGTGTGCACGGGATCGCTGGTGCTGGCGGCCGCCGGTCCCGCGCGGGGCAAGCGGGCGACGACCCACTGGGGCGCGATCCACGAGCTGGAGGCCATCGACGGCGTCGGCGAGGTGGTTCGCGACCAGCGCTACATCCGCGACGGCAACCTGATCACCTCGGCCGGCGTGTCGGCCGGCATCGACATGGCGCTGTGGCTCACCGGCGAGAGATTCGGCAAGGAGCACGGCGCGCTGGTGCAGAAGGCCATCCAGTACGCGCCGGAACCGCCTTTCGAGGTGGTCTGGTAGGGATTGCGGTGCCGAGAGAACGCCCCTCACCCTGACCCTCGGGAGAGGGAGAAGCCCGCGAAGCGGGAGGGTGAGGGGCGTTCTCTCCGCCGCTCAGTCCCGCTTCAGGCCCTTCCACGCCAGCGCCTGCAGGTACTTTTCCCACAGCTCGTCCTGCTTCAGGCCAAGCTCGTACAGATAGTCCCAGCTATAGATGCCGGTGTCGTGGCCGTCGTCGAACTGGATGCGGACGGCGTAGTTGCCGGTGGGGACGACCCCGGCGACACCGACAGTCTTCTTGCCCGGCACGATGGTCTTCTGGTCGCCGCCATGGCCCTGCACTTCGGCGGACGGGCTTTCCACCCGCAGCAGCTCGTAGGGCAGGCGGAACCTGCGGCCGTCCTCGAAGTCGATTTCGAGCAGCTTCTCCGCCTGGTTGAAGCGGAGGTCGGCGGGCCAGGGTTTCGTATTCATTTGCCGTCGAGGCTGCGGGCTTCGTCGACCAGCATGATCGGAATGCCGTCGCGGATCGGAAACGCCAGTCCGGCCTGCCGGCTGATCAGCTCCTGCGCCTGCCGGTCGTAGTCCAGCGGCCCCTTGGTCAGCGGGCAGACCAGGATCTCCAGCAGCTTGGGGTCGATGTCGTTGGATGACGGCATACCAAGTTTCCTACTACGAACGGCCGCCTTCGAGGCGGCCGGTTTCCTACTGCAGCGAGCCGCCGGCGCCGCGCGCCTGGGCGATGGCCATTTCATAGAGCGCGATCAGCGTCTGGTAGCGGCTGTCCACGTCAGCCGCCTCCAGCAGCAGCTGCTTTTCGTTCGGCGCCCAGGGCGCCAGGGTGGACGAGGCGTGGATCAGGGTTTCCGTGTCGGTATTCTCGATCACGTCCCAGTCCACGGCGAATCCCTGGATGTCCACATATTGCCGGATCAGCTTCAGGAAATACTCCCGGTCGGCGCTGGTGGCCGTCTGGGGCTCGAAATCCTGCAGGAAATCCGTGTAATCGACCCTGAACTGCCGGTAGGGCGTGGTCCGCGCCATCTCCTCGACGATGCGGAAGCGGCGGATGCCGGTCAG
>JBKJNE010000325.1:0-7261 GCA_046596015.1 Alphaproteobacteria bacterium | reverse complement strand
CCTTTACTCCGCCGCGCCGCGCTGCGCCGCCAGTTCCGCTTCCAGGTCCGTGCGCAGCTTGAACTTCTGGATCTTGCTGGCGGACATGGGCCAGGCGGCGACGAAGCGGATGTGGCGCGGCACCTTGAAGCTGGCGACCTTGCCCTTGCAGAAGGCGATCAGGTCCTCGGCGCTGGCCTGCTGGCCGGGCTTCAGCTCGACGAAGGCGACCGGCACCTCGACCAGCCGGGCGTCGGGAAGGCCGGCCACCTGGGCCAGCTTTACCGCCGGGTGCTGCTGCAGCAGGCTTTCGATCTCGGCGGCGGCCACGTTCTCGCCGCCCACCTTCAGCATGTCCTTGAAACGGCCGTGGAACATGATGGTGCCGTGCTCGTCCAGGCTGCCGATGTCGCCGGTGTGCAGCCAGCCACCCTTCAGGGTCTGGGCCGACTTTTCCGGATCCTTGTAGTAGCCCTTCAGGATGTTGACGCCGCGCACGCAGATCTCGCCGCGCGCGCCGGTCGGCAACGGCCTTCCGGTGTCGGGATCGCGGATCTCCACCTCCTGGCCGGGCATGGGCGAGCCCAGCCGCGTGTGGCGCAGATGCTCCGGGCTGTCGACCGGCGAGGTGGTGACGGTGCCGGAGGCTTCGCTGAGGCCGTAGGTGCCGACCTGGATGCAGTTCGGCATGGCTTTCGTGAGCTTCTCGGTGAAGCCGGGCGGCTGCACCGCCAGGCTCGAGTTCATCAGCCGGATGGCGCTCAGATCGGTGGTGGCGAAGTCCGGGTGGTTGATCAGGTCGCCGATGATGGTGACGAAGCAGGCATAGTTGATGGTGGCCCGCGACTCCTCCAGCAGCCTGAGCGCCACGCCGGCGTCGAAATAGCCCATGGTCACATAGGCGCTGCCCATGTCGAAGCAGGCGGCGACGGGGAAGGTGGCGGCGATGTGGAACATCGGCAGCGGCGACCAGAAGCTGTCCTTCTCGGTCATGCCATAGGCCTTGGCCATGGCGCGGCCGTTGCCGATGATCGACCGGCCGGTGATCATGCAGCCCTTGGGATTGGACGTGGTGCCCGAGGTGTAGAGGATCATGCACAGGTCGTCGTCGCCGACGGCGGCGGTGCGGCGCTCGATCTCGGCGGCGGGCACTGCGACCGCGCCGGCGGACAGATCGGGCTCGCTCACCAGGCCCGGCGCGCTGTCGCCGCCCAGCAGCAGGATGTTGCGCAGCTTCGGCGCCACCGCCAGCGACAGGGCGCGCGGATCGGCGGCGCTCGCCAGGCCGGGCAGGCCTTCGCCGAGGCGCTCGATGAAGTTCACGCCCTCGGCCACCTTGCCGGTGGTGACGATGGTGACGATGTCGGCGTTCTCGGTGACATAGGCGATCTCGCTGCCCCGGTAGCGGGCGTTGATCGGCACCATCACCGCGCCGGCCATGGCGATGCCGAACATCACCTCCATGAACTCGAAACTGGTCGGCAACAGGATGCCGACATGCTCGCCGGGCTGGACGCCCAGCGCGACGAGCTGGCGGGCGCGGAGCATGGATCGGTCGTGCAGCTCGGCGAAGCTCTGCCGGCGCTCGGGGAAGATCACCGCGTCGCGCTCGGGCCAGGTCCTCGCCGCGCGGGCGAGCAGCCGCCCGAAAGTGTTGATTTCCGTCATGGTCGTATTTCCCGTTTTTCGTTCTTTACACTATCCCGTCATTGCGAGCGGAGCGAAGCAACCCAGGCGTTGGTGCCGCTTCTCCGCAGTGCTGGGTTGCCGCGTCGCTGCGCTCCTCGCAATGACGGGCAAGGGTTCACTTCTCCCCCTCGATGTACCGGTCCAGCTCGTTGTGGAAATGCCGCACGCGCCCTTCCTGCTCGCTCCACAGCGGGCCCTTGAAGCCCTTGCTGCGCAGGCCCTTCTGCACGATCGGCAGCAGCTCGGAATCCTGATCGAGCACCAGGCCAAGGTCGGCGGGCTCGCCGATGCCCTTGCGCTCGATGTCCGGGCGCTCGCGGCCCGAGCAGTCGGTGCCGTCGGGCAGGCCCATCCAGTCCGGCACGCGGAAGCTGGGATCGTCCACATGGCGCACCAGCGTCATGGTGTCGTAGGTGAAGCGCTGCGGGTTGTCGGCGTGGGGCATGAAGCGCATCAGGAACGCGCCTTCCGGGTGGATGCCGAACTGCACGTTGGGGAAGATGCCGGTGGCGAAGCTGTCGGTCAGCTGCACGTCGGACAGGCTTTCCCAGCCGAGGTCGAAGCGCCGCGAGAAGTCGCGCTTGGCGCTGGCGAGGGCAGGGCGCACATCCTGTGGGCCGCCCTCGAACGCCTCGGGCTTCAGGCCGACCGAATCCAGCATGTAGCGCAGGCCCGGATTGATCGACGACTGGTCCGGGAAATGCGGGCTCGGCACGCCGATCGGCACGATCATGCGGCTCATGCCGTTGGCATAGCAGTCGATCTGGGTGGTGATGTCGCCCATGATCGGCTGGGTCTGCGGGTGCACCGATCCCAGATGATAGGTCTCGTAGAACGCGTCGATGCCGGTTTTCCAGTTCGCCGCCCAGTCGCTGCGCACATGGCGCACCACGTTCATTTTATTGACCTGGAAGGCTTCCATGTGGGACGCGACCGGCCCCAGGAACTCGCGCAGCGGCACCGGATCGTCGTCCATGGTGACGAAGATCACGCCGGCGACGATGTCCATGGCGACCGGCGCCATGTCCGGCGCGCAGGCCAGCACCTCGGGCTTGAACGATTCCGGGTCGGTGACATGCGCCAGCCTGCCGTCGATGGTCCACTGCCAGGAATGGAAGTTGCAGGTGAAGCGGTCGGCGACATGGCCGAAATCCGCGTGGACCAGCCGGTTGCCGCGGTGGCCGCAGACATTGTAGTACGCCCGGATGTCCGCCGGTCCGGCACCGGTGCGCACGACGACGAAGGACTCGTGCAGCAGGTCATAGGTGAGAAAGTCGCCGACCTCCGGGATGTCGGACACCAGCCCGGCGATGGTCCACACCCGCGTCCACAGCCGTTCCCATTCCTTCGCCTTGTAGGCGGCGGTGTGGTAGCGCGACGGATCCTTGATGTCGGCGCCGTTGTCCACATAGGGCGCCTTGTGGTCGGCGGCGGATGGCGGCGCGTCCGGATTCAGCACCGGTCCGCCCTGTTCCAGGTTGTAGTCCATCGGCTCTCTCCGCTCGTCGTGTCCCCGGGCCGGACCCTAGCATAGGCCCCGGGTCCGCTAAAGCCGCGAAAGAAACAATACCGCCTGCTTCAATTGGTCTCGGCCCGCCGTTGACGCCGGCCGGCGCAGCGGCCACTCTCACGTCGGTTCATCGGATGGGGAGCGGCGATGACGGGATTGCTGGACGGCAAGGCGGCGATCGTGAACGGCGCGGCGACCGGCATCGGCGAGGCATCCGCGCGGCTGCTGGCCGAGGAGGGCGCCCGGGTGCTGGCGGTCGATCTGCCCGGCAAGCCGCTCGGGGCGGTGCATGCGGCCAGCGCGGGCATCGTCTGCATGGACATGGACGTGACCACGCCCGGCGCCGCCCGGAAGATCGTCGAGGCCGCCATCGCCGCCTTCGGCCGGCTCGACATCCTGTTCAACAACGCCGGCACCGTCGGCACGGGCGGCATGGTCGAAACCCATGACGAGGCCGACTGGGACTTCGTCATCGGCCTCAACCTGACGTCGGTCTACCGCCTGTCGAAGGCGGCGTTCCCGTACCTGAAGCAGTCCGGCGCGGCGCGGATCATCAACGTCGGCTCGGTCCGCTCCGACTACGCCGATTCCGGCACCGCCGCCTACACCGCGACCAAACACGCCGTGGCCGGCCTCACCAAGGTGCTGGCCTGCGAGCTCGGCGCGCACGGCACCGCCAACTACATCCAGCCCGGCGCGATCCTGACCGGCATCACCTCGCCGGCGTTCGAGCGCATGCCCGACTACGCCCGGTACTGGAAGGAGCGCGCCACGGTCGGCCGGTTCGGCGAATCCGGGGACATCGCCAACGCGGTGCTGTTCCTGGCGTCCGACGAGGCCAGCTATGTCAGCGGCATCGGCCTGTGGGTCGATGGCGGCGCCATGTCGCACGGCTGAGGAGGGGACCATGCCACGGGAAAACCGGCTTCTGGGGAAGGTCGCCATCATCACCGGCGCGGCGAGCGGCATCGGCGCCGCGGCGGTCGATCTTTTCACCGCCCAGGGCGCGAAAGTCGTCGCCAATGATGTTCAAAAGGAGGCGCTGGAGCGGCGGCACGGCGCAAATCCGGCGGCGCTTTGTATCGCCCGCGACCTGACCGGCGAGGGCGCGCCGCAGGCTATCGTCGATGCCGCCATCGCGGCGTTCGGCAAGCTCGACATCCTGTTCAACAACGCCGGCATCGCGCCCTACGACCCGTATCTGGAGCAGCAGCCGGGCACCTGGGACAAGGTGATGGCGGTCAACGTGACGGCGGTCAACCGCATGACGCTGGCCGCCGTGCCGTATCTGCGCCGGTCCGGCAGCGGCCGGGTGATCAATACCGCGTCGGTCGCCTCGCAGCAGGCCGCGCCGGCGCTCAGCGCCTATGTCACCTCGAAACACGCCGTCGCCGGCCTGACCAAGGTGCAGGCGCTGGAGCTGGGCCCGCTCGGCATCACCGCCAACTACATTCAGCCCGGCTTCATCGTCACCGGCATGACCGAACGCTATGTCGAAACCGCGCCGCCCGGCGAGATCGACTACTGGCGCGACAAGACCACGGTCGGACGCCTCGGCGAAGCCATCGACGTCGCCAACGCGGCGCTGTTCCTCGCGCTCGACAGCTCGAACTTCATCAACGGCACCGGCATCAAGGTGGACGGCGGCGCCAGCATCAAGATGTGAGGGGAAACCGGGGCGTCGCGAGGAGCCGGCCGCTCACCTGCATCCGGCTGGACGGCGGCCTTCGACTACTGCCACCGGACGGGACCGTGGGTATTTTCCTGCCGCCATCCGTGATTTCGCGAGCAGCGCGAAGCGATCCAGCCGTGCCGTTGACGGTTGTGCGGCGGAGGGGCTGGGCTGCCGCGCTTCGCTCGCAGAATCACGGAGAGGAAGCAGCGAAACTCCGCCGGTCCGTCACCCGGAAGCAGGCCTGGAGAGAGCCGAGGGCGGTAACCAGCAGGGCGGAGCGGCCTTGCCCGCCGCCCCAGGCCGCCGTTTACTGGTTCAGCCGCCCCAGGATCGACACCGAGCACACGTTCCGGTTCGGGATGCCGCCGAGATTGTGCGTCAGGCCCATCACCGGGTCCTTCAGCTGGCGGGCGCCGGCGCGGCCGTTGATCTGGGTGTAGACCTCGTAGGCCATGCGCAGGCCCGAGGCGCCGATCGGGTGGCCGAAGCACTTCAGGCCGCCGTCGATCTGGCAGGGCACCTCGCCGTCGGCGTCGTACTTGCCGTTGAGGATGTCCTTGTAGCCCTGGCCTTCCTTCGACAGGCCCAGATCCTCCATCACCACCAGCTCGGTGATCGAGAAGCAGTCATGCACCTCGGTCATCGAGATTTCCTTCAGCGGGTCCTTGATGCCGGCTTCGGCATAGGCGCGCTGGGCGGCCATCCGCGTGGTCATGGTGTAGGAGCCGTCCCACGAATTGTGGCTCATCTCGACGCCGTTGGAGGCGGCGAGCTGCAGCGCCTTGACCACCACGGGATTGTCGAAGCCCATCTCGCGGGCCTTCTCCGGCGTGGTGACGATGGCGCAGGCGGCGCCGTCGGAAACGCCGCAGCAGTCGAACAGGCCGAGCGGGAACGACACCATGGGCGCGTTCAGGATCTTGTCCATGTCGACCGGCGACTGCAGGTGCGCCTTCGGACTCTTGGCGCCGTTCTGGTGGCTCTTCCACGACACATGGGCCATGGCGCGCTTCAGATCCTGCATGTCGACGCCGTGCTTGGCCGAATAGGCGCTGGCGAGCTGGGCGAACGAGCCGGGCGCCGTGGAGTTGGGCTGCCACAGATCCTCGAACGTGCCCTTGGTGCGCTCGGGCAGGCCGCCGTAACCGGTGTCCTTCAGCTTCTCGACGCCCAGCGCCATGGCGATGTCGCAGGCGCCGGCGGCGACCGCATAGACCGCGCCGCGCAGCGCCTCGGTGCCGGTGGCGCACAGGTTCTCGACGCGGGTCACCGGGATGTTGGGCAGGCGCAGCGCCTGCGACAGCGGGATCGCCGACTTGCCGACATTCTGCTCGTCGAAGAACACGCCCAGCCACGCCATCTGGATGTCTTCCTTGGCGATGCCCGCGTCGGCGAGGGCCTCGGTATAGGCCTCCAGCATCAAATCGTCCGGGCTGGCGTCCCAGCGCTCGCCGAACTTGGAGCAGCCCATGCCGATGATCGCCACCTTGTCGCGAATGCCAGCCATCTCAGTGTCCTTTCATCTGTCCTGTGCGCTCGGTCAGCCGGTTCAGGCCGCCGGGGCCGCTTTCCAGAAATAGCGGCGGAAACCGCGCTTGTCGTCGAAGTCCTTGATGCGGAAAACCATCCTGACCTTGCTGCCGACCGAGATCGTGCCGGAATCGAAATCCGTCAGGTCCATATAGATGTTCCCGCCTTCGTTGAAACCGATATTACCATATTGCAGCGGCGGATTCGGCGAATAGGCCAGGTTGTCCTCGGTGAAGGTCTTCACCGCCGCTTCCAGGTCGGCGAACGGATGGTCGACCTGGGTGCCGATGGCCTGGCAGTTCGGGTTCACGCACACATTGCTCTTGGGGAACTGCACCGTGCCGCACTGGGTGCACTTGCCGCCCAGGAACGAGGTGATCGAGTCCCGCTTGCGGTAGGCCGTGCTCTGGGCGGTGCGGTTGTCGCGCTCGGCGCGGATGCCCCATTCATAGTCGATCTGGCCGTTGAACGACAGGAAGCGGGTGTAGTTGTTGTCCTCCACGCCGCGGGCCAGCTGGCCGGTCACGCCGCTGCGCCTGGGCAACGACTTCAGCGCCTCCGTGGTCTCGAAGATCAGCACGTCGGCGCCCTGGCCGAAACCGATCACCATGATCTTCTGGCCCGGCTCGGCCTGCTCCAGCGCGTGCACCAGCATCAGCAGCGGCTGGGCCACGCCGGCCTCGCCCATGTCGCGGTTCAGGCTGGCGCGCACCGCCTCGGCCTTGATGCCGATGCGCTTGGCCTGACGGATGTCGAGGCCGTTCTGGGTGGCCGGCATAATAAAATGGTCGATGTCGGCGGCTGCGAGGCCGGCCTTCTCGAGCGCCTTCTTGGCCGCCTCGGGCACGATCAGGTCGTAGCCCATGTCGCGGATCCAG
>JBKJNE010000318.1:0-6969 GCA_046596015.1 Alphaproteobacteria bacterium | reverse complement strand
GGTTGACGGCAGGGCTCATCGGCGGCTGGGTCGACTTTTCCAAATCGCCCGCCGCGCTCACCCGTGCGGCGCGGGAGCGTATCTGACAGGAGCCGAGCATGCAGACCCAGGTAACGGAAATCGCCGACCGCATCTACCGGCTGTCGACCTACGTGACCGACGTGGCGCCGCCGGCGGGCTTTACCTTCAACCAGTTCCTGATCGACGCCGACCAGCCGCTGCTGTTCCACTGCGGCCACCGCCGCATGTTCCCGCAGATCGCCGACGCGCTCGGCCGGATTTTGCCGTTGGACCGCCTGCGGTTCATCGGCTTCGGCCATGTGGAGGCCGACGAATGCGGCGCCATGAACGACTGGCTGGCGGCGGCGCCGCAAGCCGAGGTGACGCACGGCATGACCGCGACCATGGTGTCGCTGCAGGACCTGGCGGACAGGCCGCCGCGTGCGCTCACCGACGGCACGGTGCTCGACCTGGGCGGCAGGCGGATGCGCTACATCGACACGCCGCACGTGCCCCATGGCTGGGAAGCCGGCGTGATGTACGAGGAAGTGACCGGCACGCTGCTGTGCGGCGATCTATTCACCCATGTGGGCGACGTGCCGGCGCTGGTGAGCACCGACATCCTCGGCCCGGCGGCTCAGGCCGAGGCCGCGTTCCTTGCGTCGGCGCTGACGCCGTCGACCGCCCCGATCATCCGGTCGCTCGCCGCGCTCAAGCCGAACACGCTGGCACTGATGCACGGCTCGTCGTTCAACGGCGACTGCGAGGCCGCGCTGAACGGTCTGGCCGATTTCTACCGGGACAGGCTGAACGCCGCGATCGGCGCCTGAGTCTCAGGCGCCGAACGGGGCGAAGGGTTTACTGCCGCCAGAACGCGATGAACTTGTGGTTCTGTTGGGCGCCGTCGTAACCGGAGATGGCCCGTGTCGGCAGGTTGGCGCTGTTGAACTCGGCCTGGTACTGGTCCGAGGTCATGCCGTGGCGATCCTTGCGGGCACCCGGTATCTGGGCGAACACCACCGTGTAGGTCGGCTTGCCGTTGTCCATGTAGGCGTTGACGTAGGACGGCCTGCGGTTCTCGCCGGACTGGGTGTTGTAGAGCGCCTGGTAGTCGGCCTCCGGAATCTTCGACTTCACCACCCAGCCGCCGATGCCCTCCGAGCGCCACAGCACGGTGTAGCGCTCCTGGCCGCCGCTTGACGTGACCGAGATGTTGACCGGGTTGAGGTTCTTGCCCTTGGCTTCGTCCATCACCGCCATGTGCTGGTCGTAGGTCAGGCCATGCCGCGCCAGGTAGCCGCCCGGCTTGTTCTTGACGAAGATGACCGAATAGCGCGTCTGGCCGCCCACCAGCGAGCTGTCGACCATCACCGGATAGAACTTGTCGTTCTCGGCATTGGTGAACTCGGCCTGGTAGTCGGCCGGCGACAGCAGGAAGAAGGCGCGCCATTCGCCCTTGGCCGGCCGCCAGACCTGGTTCAGGAAGGCCTTACCGCCGACGCTGTAGCCGTCGAGCCATTCCAGCCAGTAGCCGGAATCGGCCATGTGGTCGAACCAGCGCTGGAAGCTGTCGGCGTCGTAGCCGTGGCGCGAGTTCTCGCCTCCCAGCTTCTCCGGCGGCCAGAACAGCACCGGGCCATCCGGGATGCGGCTGCCGGCGAACCGGGTCCACTTGTTGATATCGGCCTTCTTGCCGTCGAGCACCGGCGTCGACAGGCCGCGGCGGAACTTGAACTGCACCGCGTTGCCGTCCGGGTCCTCCTGGTGGACGTGGAGGTGCGGCGCGCTGGAATTGCCGCTGTTGCCGGTCAGGTAGAGCTTCTGGCCGGCCTGGACGCGCGCCTGCTGGGCGGCCGGCACGTCGGTCTCACCGTCGGCTTCGGCCGCTGAATACAATGTCTGGTTGTGCGGGCAGAGGGTCGACGAGATTGACCCGGTCTGGGCGTGGGCGTAAAGCACCAGGTTGCCGTTGTCCTGCAGCACCAGCAGATGGTTGCCGGCGCCCGACATCATCTTATCGCGCCATTTCTGGTGCAGCCAGTCGCGGTCCTCGAAGGCCTCGTCGAAATCGTCGCCCAGCGCCGAGCTGTAGGGGCGGGGGTTCTGCGGGGCGTTGCGCCAGCAGCGGATGACGGTGCCATCGGCCATGGCGTAGACCGGCTTGCCCCAGACGAAGTAGTCGCTGTTCTTGATCTTGTTCCAGTCAGTGCCGTCCTTGACCTCGGACCACTGGTCGCTGCCGGACTTCTTGCGCATGGCGCCGATGTCGTAGCCCCACTGCTGGCTGCCCGAGGAGGAATGGACTTTCTTGCCCACGTAGTAGCGTTCGCCGGACGCCAGGTCGTCGCCGAAATAGGGCAGGTCGAACAGCGGCTGCTGGACCTTCCTCATGGTGGCGACGCCCGGCTTGAGCTTCTGCAGCGTCCCCGGGGCGAGCCTGTAGGGGGCGTCGTCATCGGACTTGAGGACCGTCGCGTTCAAGCGCTGGGCGTCCCGCAGGCGTGGCCGTTGGATGGCCTCGCCCTGGGCGGGCTGGGTCTGCGTCAGGCCCGGTGACGGATTGGTTCGCCGAAGCCGCTCGTTCTCTTCCTGGGACGCGGCTTCGTAGGCGGCGAGGGCGACAAGAGGGGTAAGCAGAGCAAGGGCTGCGCGGTTCATTGGCTGTCTCCCACCCATGGCGCAAATGCCGCCACGGGACATGCCTTATGAATGAGGGCCGTCCGTCCCCTGACGGACAACCGCAGGCCTCGCCGGAACGACACTACGGCACCCGCGTAGGTTGCGCAACCGTTACGGGAATTTTTCCAATGGGTTAGGGACTCAGACCAGTGCGCCCATGCCAACCACTGCGGCGGTAATCGCATAGCACCGCTTGCGCAGCTCGTGGTCGTAGATCTGCGAGGCGATCATCACCTCGTCGGCGCCGGTCTTGGCGACGAATTCCTCCAGCGTCCGGCGCACGGTCTCGGGCGAGCCGATGGCCGAGCGGTCCAGGGTCTGCGCCAGCAGGGAGAGCTCGGACGGGCCGAGCGTCGCCTCGAAATTCTCGATGGGCGGCTGCAGCCGGACGGAGCGGCCGGTGCGGATGGCGATGAACGCCTGCTGCATGGAGCTGGCCAGCAGCCGGGCCTCGGCGTCGGTCGGCGCGGCGAACACGTTGTAGCCAAGCATCAGGTAGGATTTTTGGAGGAACTCGGACGGCTTGAACTTGCCGCGATAGATCTCGATCGCCTGCATCATCTGCGCCGGCGCGAAGTGCGAGGCGAAGGCGAAGGGCAGGCCCAGCGCCGCCGCCAGCGACGCCCCAAACAGGCTGGAGCCCAGGATCCACACCGGCACATGGGTGCCTTCGCCGGGAATGGCGCGGACATACTGGTTGGGTTCGGGGTCGCGGAAATAGTTGACCAGTTCCATCACGTCGCGAGGGAACTCGTTGGCGTCCGTCTCCAGATGGCGGCGCAGGGCGCGGGCGGTCATCTGGTCGGTGCCCGGCGCGCGGCCCAGCCCGAGATCGACCCGGCCCGGATAGAGCGAGGCCAGGGTGCCGAACTGCTCGGCGATCACCAGCGGCGCGTGGTTCGGCAGCATGATGCCGCCGGCGCCGACCCTGATCCGCGAGGTGCCGGCCGCCACGTGCGAGATGACGATGGAGGTGGCCGCGCTCGCCACGCCCGGCATGCCGTGATGCTCGGCCAGCCAGAACCGCTCATAGCCGAGCCGCTCCACATGCTGGGCAAGGTCGCGGGAATTACGGAACGCGTCGGCCGGCGTGGCGCCTTCGACGACGGGGCAGAGATCGAGAACGGAGTATTTGGTCATGGGTCCCATATAGGCAGGAAGCCGGTCACGCCAAACCCTAAGGGCAAGCACTGGAAATGGATATGGTTTTTGCTTGGGGACGCGCTATCGTCCCTGCCGCTCGCCGTGCTCAGACGCCGAGATACCTGTCCAAGGTCATGTGGTAGTGGCGGATGCGCAGTTCCTGGTAGTTGGCCAGCGTGACGCCCGGCTTGCCCAGCGAGTTCCGTCCGCCCGCCATCATGCCGCGATGAACCAGCGGCATGTTCGCCGTGTCCTGCTCGAAGATCGCGGCGATACCGCCCAGCTCCGGCGCCTTGAACCAGCTATCGTCGATGCCGAGCCTGGTCATCGGCGCGGGATCGGGACGCGCCCTGTCCTGCGGGAAGGCATAGAGCAGCATGACGTCCATGATCGAGGTGTCGGGATCATCGCCGTTCGGCCTGAACCGGAAGACGACCGGCACGCCGCCGCCGCGCACGGCATGAGGTTCGGAAACACCTGATACATGGTGGTATCGAGGGTTTCGCTGATCGACAGGCCGGAGTGATCGACGCCCGTGGTGGCCGTCAGGTTGCCACGCATCAGCGCCGCCATGGCCTTGCGTGCGCTCCCGCCCGGCGCGATGTCCATCCGTGGCAGCGAGAAGTTCTCGTCGGCGCCGGGGCCGGGCGAGCCGGCGAGTTCCTTGATGAAGCTGTCGGCGATCTGCTGTTCCTCGAGCGGCGGCAGCAGGGGGCTCGCCACGCCTTGCGGCGTGATCATCCGGTTCACGTGAGAGCCGAAGATGTCGTACTGCGAATTGACGTCGCCGATGTATGGCATGGTCTGCGGGTGGGTCGTTTCCACATGCAGCACTTCGATGAACGCTTCCTGGGCGATCTTCCAGTTGCACGGCATGATTTTCTGCACATGGGACGCGATGTAGCGGTCTTCCAGCGGCCAGCGCTCGAAGTGGCCGACCAGATCGCCGAGATAGTCTTCCAGCGGTCCCGCGGTTTCATCCATGTTGATGAAGACGAAGCCGCCCCATGTCTGGGCCTTGACCTGCCGCAGATCGGAATTCGCCTCGTCGACATGGGCGAAGTCCCATCTGGTGGGGATGTGGGCGAGGCTGCCGTCCAGGTTCCATGACCAGCCGTGGAACGGGCAGGTGATCATGCTGGTCGACACGACCTCGCCTTCGCCGCGGCCACCCGGCCGCAGTTGCGTCCCGCGGTGAAGGCACGAGTTGAAGAACGCCCTGATTTCGGTCGCGGCGCTGCGCACGATGAGGATCGAATAGGAGCCGACCTCATAGACGATGCTGTCGCCGATCTCCGGAATCTGCTCTTCCCGGCACGCCATCTGCCAGATGCGGGGCCACAGGCGATCCATTTCCAGGTCGTGCCAGGAGCGCGAGAAATACCGCGCCTTGTCGATGTCCCCGGAGCCCAGCCAGGGCGCGTTTTCGGCGAACATCGCCGCAGGCGGTGAATCCGCGTCCGACGCAAGGATTTCCTGGAAGGTCGGCCTGGGTCGCCGGTCAGAGAGTGGATCGTCACGCACGGTGGCCTCCTCAAGCAAGGTTGCCGGTGAACTCCAAGGGCATCATATCACGCCACTCGGCGGCGGCCGTTTCAAACCGAACCGCCGTTTGCAACCTCAGCTGAACTCCAGGCTGATCGAGTCCGCCCGCATCAGCGCGCCGTCCCCCAGCTCGCGGCGCCGCACTTCCTTGAACGACTCGAAGTCGCCGGGGACGACCTGCCATGTCAGGTAGTGGTTGACGCCGCCCATCACCTGCGGGATCGGGCTGAAGCCCAGCGGGACCATGGCGAACGAGCCTTTGGTTTCGGTCCACAGGTGACGGTCGATGAAGTCCAGCCAGTCGTTGAACTTGTCCTCGCGCACCAGGTCGACGAAGGCGACGCAGCTTTCGTTCTGGGCGCCGACCTTGCGGATCATCTCGGTCGGGAACAGGCCGCCGGTCCAGCGGCAGTTGATCTCGGTGACCATCACCTCGTCGCCGGCGATGAAATAGTCGATGCCGCAATTGATGCCCTCGGGCGCCACGAAGCCTTGGGCGCGGGCGTATTCGCCCACGTTCAGCAGTTCCTTTTTATGGGCTTCGGTCAGGATCACGTCCGGGCCGATCAGGTTGCCGACCCAGACGCCGTCGGCGAACATGATCTTGCGGACGTTGGCGATGACGATCTCATCGGGCGTCACCCGCAGGTCGACGGTCATCTCGGTGAACCGGCTCAGGTCCAGCCGCTGCTGCAGGATCAGCTCCATGCTGTCCTCATATTCGGCGACGTAGTCCTTCGCCTCCTGGATGCTGGTCACGGTGGTCACGTTGCGCGCGCCGGCCAGGCCGAGGATCTTCATCATCACCTTGTTGCCGTGCTTCTCGATGAACTCGAGCGCCTGCGGCGACTCCAGCGTGTCCTTGGTCAGTACGATGGTCTCGGGCACCGGAATGCCGAAGCCCGGTGCGTTGCGGGCGAAATGGATCTTGGAATTGACGTTCTGGCTGACCTGGTAGGCTTCCGGATCGTTGTGCAGCACGGAGTTGGTGCCGCTGGTCATGTAGAGGGTGATGCTGTCGGTGGGCGGCAGGTTACGCGCTATGGAGTTATAGAAATCGGTCTTGGGATGCAGGACGCGGTGCTCGGGCGGTATCGGATCGATGCCCATGCGCTTGAAGAACTCGGTGATGGTCGCCAGCCGCTCGGGCCAGGGCGCGACGCCGAACTCCTCGTACATCATGACATAGTCCGCAGGCTTGCCCAGGCCGATGTACACCACCTGCAGGAAACCCATGAGGTCGGCGCTTTCGGCCTCGTCCCTGCGCTGCTTGGGGGTCAGCTTGGCCGGGTCGAAATGCAGCGACATGTCGTCCACCGTCACGGCGAACGCGGTGCTCATGGTCTGGCCAGGAAAGAAAGGGGCTGCGCGCACGGTTTTAGTCTCCCAAATTGTCTTTGGCGGTTCAGCGCAGGGACTGTATCCCGACAATACGGTCAGGGTTAAGCCGGTTTTTGACCGTCGTGTCGGTTTTCTGGGGTCAGCGGCGGCGGAGGGCGTCGACCCGGTCCAGCCAGTTGCCCAGCTCGGCGGTGCGGGTCAGCGGATCGACGACCGGCCTGAGCGCTTCCGGCGCGGCGGACGGGTCTTCCGCGAGCGCAG
>JBKJNE010000235.1:0-5576 GCA_046596015.1 Alphaproteobacteria bacterium | reverse complement strand
CGTGTTCAGCGACGCCGCGAGCGCCGCCCGCGTTCCCTGATGCGGCGGCCGCCGGAAACTGGAGCCCACCATGGCCACGAAGACCGCCCGACCGTCCAGCGGAACCAGAGCGCCGGCGCGCCGGAAGCAGGCGGCCGAGGCGCTGCGCGAGGAGCGCCGCGCCGGGACCCGCCCGATCTGGACCGGCAATTTGCGGCTGGCGCTCGTGTCGGTGCCGGTAAACCTCTATCCGGCCACCAGGACCGGCGCGCAGATCTCGTTCCATCAGGTTCACGAGCCCTCCGGCAAGCGCATCCGATATGAGAAGGTCGTGCCCGGCATCGGCCCGGTCGACACCGACGAGATCGTCAAGGGCTTCGAGGTGGAGAAGGGCAACTACGTCCTGATCGATCCCGAGGAGATCGATGCCATCAAGCTGGAGTCGAAGAAGACCCTCGACTTGGTGCAGTTCGTCAAGCAGGGCGAGATCGACCCGATCTGGTTCGACCGGCCCTATTACGTCGTCGCGGACGGCGACCTAGCTGAGGAAGCCTACAACGTCATGCGCGACGCGCTGCGCGCCAGCGGCAAGATCGGCCTGGGCCAGTTCGTCATGCGCAACCGCGAGTACATCGCCGCACTCAAGCCCTGCGGTCACGGTCTGCTGCTGGAGACGCTGCGCTTCTCCGACGAGGTGCGCAGCGCCGCGCCGTTCTTCGCCGGCATCGACCAGGCCAAGCCCGACGAGGAACTGCTCGATCTCGCCAGGGAGCTGATCGAGCGCAAGACCGCGCCGTTCGACCCGCGCCAGTTCAAGGACAAGTACAGTGACGCGCTGCGGGCCCTCATCGACGCCAAGATCAAGCACCGCAAGCCGGTGATCATCGACGAGGATACCGGCAGCGGCGGCAAGGTGATCGATCTGGTCGAGGCGCTGAAACGCAGCGTCAGGAACTCGGGCAAACCGGCCGCGTCCGCGTCCCGCGGGAAGAAGGCGAACTGACGTGCCGCCGCGCGGCTCGAACCAGCTCGAGACCTACCAGGCGAAGCGCCGCTTCGACGAGACGCCCGAGCCGCGCGGCGGTAAGGCCACCAGGACCGGCAACCTCTATGCGATCCAGAAACACGCGGCGACCCGGCTGCACTATGACCTGCGGCTGGAACTCGACGGCGTGCTCAAGAGCTGGGCCGTCACACGCGGTCCGAGCCTGGACCCGGCGCAAAAGCGCCTCGCCGTCCGCACCGAGGACCATCCCGTCGACTATGGCGACTTCGAAGGCGTCATTCCCAGCGGCAACTACGGCGCCGGCACGGTGCTGTTGTGGGACCAGGGCACCTGGGAACCCATCAAGGACCCACGCGAGGGCATGAAGGACGGCCGCCTGGAGTTCGTGCTGCACGGTAAGAAACTCAAGGGCCGCTGGGCGCTGATCCGCATGCGCAGCCGCGACGGCGAGAAGGGCGAGAACTGGCTGCTGATCAAGGGCGACGACGACGCGGCCGACCGGGAAAAGGACATCACCGAAACGGCCGGGAAAAGCGTCCTTTCGGGGCGCACGTTGAAGACGATCGCCGAGCACCCCGACCATACCTGGAAATCCAACAGGCAGGAGAAGGCCGCGAAGACCTCGATGCTGCCGGGCTTCGTCAAGCCGGCGCTGGCGACCCTGGTCGACGAGGTTCCGGGCGGAGGCGATGAGTGGCTGTTCGAGATCAAGTTCGATGGCTACCGCGCCATTGCCGCCGCCTCGGGCGACGAGGCGCGCATCTATACCCGCAACGGGCTCGACTGGACCGCGAAATACCCAGCCATCGCGCAGGCGATCGCCAATCTCGGCCTTGACGGCGCGCTGCTGGACGGCGAAATCGTCGTGGTCGACGGCAAGGGACGTTCGGATTTCGGCGCACTGCAGGCACAGTTGAAGGGCGAGGGCGGCAGCCTGTCCTACTTCGTCTTCGACCTGCTCGAGCTGGCGGGCGAAAACCTGCGGTCGAGGCCGCTCGCCGAGCGCAAGGAGGTGCTGCGCAAGCTCCTGGGCAAGGCGGGCAAGGCCGGTCCGGTCTATTACACCGACCATATCGAGGGCAACGGCCAGGCCATGTTCGAGGCGCTATCCGAGCGCGGATTCGAGGGTATCATCGCCAAGCGCGCGCGCTCGAAGTACCTGTCGGGTCGCGGCCGTACCTGGCTGAAGATCAAATGCGGGGCGTCGCAGGAATTCGTCATCGTCGGCTGGGCGGAGTCGGCCAGGGACCGCCATTTCTCGTCGATTCTCCTCGCCGTCAACGAGGGCGGCGAGCTGCGATACGCCGGCAAGGTGGGCAGCGGGTTCTCCGAAGACGAGCTGGACGACCTGGCCGGCCGGTTCAGTCGGCTGGCACGGGAGAAGCCGGCGGTCGGGGGTATGCTTCCCGCCGATGCGCGGCGCGGCGCGCACTGGATCGAGCCCAAGCTGGTCGCCAACATCGAGTTCGCCGAATTCACCAAGGAAGGGCTGATCCGGCAGGGCCGCTTCCTCGGCCTGCGCGAGGACAAACCGGCAAAGTCGGTCGTGCGCGAGCGGCCCGAGAAGGGGAGCAAGTGATGGCTTCCGTCGCCGGCGTCACGCTGAGTCATCCGGACAAGGTGCTCTATGCCGATCAGGGCGTGACCAAGCTCGACCTCGCCAACTATCTCCACGCGGTGTCGGCGCGCATGCTGCCCCACGTGTCGCGCCGGCTGGTCAGCCTGGTGCGTTGCCCCGAGGGTGCGGCCAAGCAGTGCTTCTTCCAGAAACACGGCACCGCCGGCCTCGCGCCGTCGCTCAAGCCGCTGCCGGTGCGCGAGAAGGATGGCGGCGAGGACGACTACCTCTACCTCACCGACGAATCCGGGTTGGTGCGGGCCGCGCAGATGGGCGTGCTGGAATTCCACATCTGGGGCTCCATGATCGACGATATCGAAAAGCCCAACCGCCTCGTCTTCGATCTGGATCCCGACCTGTCGGTCAGCTTCGACACCGTGAAGCAGGCGGCGGCGCGGGTGCGCGACGTGCTCGATGCGCTGGGCCTGCGCAGCTTCCCGCTGCTGACCGGCGGCAAGGGCATCCATGTCGTCGCACCGATCAAGCGCCGCTACGAGTGGCCCGTGATCAAGGAGTTCACCAAGTCGCTCGCCCTGCGCCTGTCGGAGGACGAGCCGGGCAAGTACCTGGCCACCATGAGCAAGGCCAGGCGCAAGGGACGCATCTTCATCGACTATCTGCGCAACGAACGCGGCTCGACAGCCATCTCGCCTTATTCGCCGCGGGCGAGGAAGGGCGCGCCGGTCGCCTGGCCGGTCACGTGGGAGCAGATGGATACGGCGACGAGCGCGGCGCTGGTGCACATCGGCGACGCGGAACGGCGCCTGGCCAAGCCCGATCCCTGGGCGGATTATTTCGACGTCCGCCAATCCCTCAGTGCCGCGGCGCTGCGGGCGCTCGGCGTCGATCCCATGGGCTGACGGAACCGCCTGTCCTCTCACCCGTTCCAGCAGGACGGTTGAAACGATCAGGAGCCGGCGTATGCCGCAATCGAACCCGAACCCTGGAACGCCCAACCCGGACCAGCCCGAGCCGGAGTTCCCCGAGCGACCGAAGGAAGCGCCGCCCGAGGTGGAGCAGCCCAACCCGCCGGAGCCCGCCGAGGTGCCGTCCGAGATGCCGTCCGAGATGCCGCCGCCCACCATGCCGGACCGCACGATACCGCAGCCGACGGCATGAACGCCATCGAGCCGCCCCGCTGTTGGCCGGGCGGCTCGATATGCCCCGTCCCTCGTTGAACGGGTCGTTTGGACTCAGCCGGTCTTGGCCGGCGATTCCTTCTTGGTTTCGGCGGTAACGCCCAGCCTGGCGAGCGCGTCGCTGACCGCCTGCAGGGATTGGGCGGGCTGGCCCGCGACGGTGCCGGGCATGTTCTCTTCCGAGGCGACCATCAACTGCCGTAGGTCCTGGTCCCACTCCTGCAGCATACGGATCTTCTGTTCCTTGGTAAGTGACTGATCTTGAAGGATTTTTTCTGGGTGAGCGTAGCGTTCGGAGATGTCGCCCGCGACCGGTTCTCCGGTATGTGCCGTCATGTGTGTCCGTCCTTCACAAGGGTCAACTGTCAGGCAAGCTAACGCGGACCTGGCGGCCTTTGTTCCGGGACGGACGTCTGTCCAAACGTCTATGAGTGGCGTGGGTCGCCCGAGCGGAACAGCGTGTTCAGGTCCTGGTCGCTGGTCTCCAGGATCCTGTCCACCCAGCGGTGGAAGCGGTGTCCGCCGCCCTCGTTGCGGCCGAACAGCACGAACTTGCGCGCGCCGCTCTCCAGCGCCTTCTGCTGGCGCAGGCCGGTGGCGTAGTCCTCCTCCTGCACGACATATTCCAGCAGCTTGAACTGCTGCAGCGCCTCGAGCCGCTGCTCGTCGGTGGGCTCCTTCTCCATCAGGTACATCTGCGTGGTGAAGGACTCGCCGGGCGTTTCGCCGGGGAACAGCTGCGACAGCATGATGCTGCGCCCGCCGCCGCGGAACGAGGCGATGGAGATGTGCGGGAAGATGGTCCACACGCCGGCCGACAGCACGTCCGCGCTCCACTGCTCCTCCGGCATGTCGAGCAGCCCGATCATCTGCTTGGACGGCGATGTCACCCGCTGGTGCGGTCCCCAGGCGTAATACAGCGCCCGGTTGGACATCTGCTCGCCGAAGGTCTCCCGGTGCAGCACCGGCAGGTGATACAGGTCCAGATAGCCGTCATAGGCGATCTTCCAGTTCGGACCCTTCAGGGTGCGCGCCTCGAACAGGGTCCAGTTCTCCAGCCCGAAGGCGCCCAGCATCTCGTCGTAGCCTGACAGGAAGGCGTCCATCTCGACGGGTGAATCCGGGTCGAGGATGACCCAGATCAGGCCGGCCCGCTCGGTGATCGGCAGCGGCACCAGGCCGTATTGCGCCATGTCGATGTCGCCGAAGTCGTCCTTCGCGGCCACGGCGACCAGGTTGCCCTTGTAGTCGAACGACCATGCGTGATAGCCGCAGACAAACCGCCGCGCCTTGCCGGTGCCCGGCTTGACGATCGGCGCGCCGCGGTGGCTGCACGAGTTGATGAACGCGCGGGCGATGCCGTCGCCGCCGCGCGAGATCAGCACCGGCAGGCCGACCACGTCCATGGCCTTGTAGTCGCCGGGCTGCGGCAGCTCGGCGGTGGCCGCCAGCATCAGCGGTATACGCTTGAAAACCTTGTCGATTTCCCGCCTGAAGCGATCCGGGTCGAAGTAGTTCGAGGCCGGCACCTTGAACACGTCCGCTTCCTGCGCGATGGTGCCCGCCTGCGCGTGCCCGATATTGTCGCGCGCCATTTCGATCAGTTCATGCCGTGCCATCGCCTGCCTCGTTCTCGAACGCCCTGCGGCGTATTCAGCTTGGTATTCGCCAATCTAAAGCACCATTGCCGGCTTTTCCAACCGCATCGGCCTGCAACGGAAACGGCCCTCGCGAGGAGGGCCGTTCGTCGTGGTGGCTGACGCAGAGTTCAGTGGTCGAAGTCGACGGGCAAATCCCAGCAGGTGTGGGTGTCCCACAGCTTCAGCGAGCGCAG
>JBKJNE010000231.1:0-2651 GCA_046596015.1 Alphaproteobacteria bacterium | reverse complement strand
GCAGCCCTTCCACGGCGTCAGGTGGTCGGTGATCGCGCCGACGATGAAGGTGTCGCACCCGATCCTGCCCAGGTCGATGGGCTCGCCGAGGATTTCGAACGCGCCCGGCTCGATCAGGTCGTTCTCCTCGAACAGGTGCAGGAAGTCCTGGTGGAGCTTCGCGGGCAGGTTGGTGCTGTCCTTGTTCCACGCCAGGATGTCGAAGGCGGGCGGCGTGTCGCCCATCAGGTAGTTGTTGACCCAGTATTTCCAGATCAGATCGTTGGGCCGCAGCCAGGCGAACACCTTGGCCAGGTCCTTGCCCTGCAGCACGCCGTCCACCTGCGACTTGGCCTTGGCCACGGCCAGCATGGCAGGCAGGCGGAACGCGCCCACCGACGCCTCGGCCTTGTAGTTCATCATGGTGACGCACAGGGTCGCCGTGTTGACCCAGTTCTTCTTCCGGGCCGCCAGCCAGGCGACCATGATCGCGGTCAGCATGCCGCCGGCGCAGAAACCGACGAAGTTGACCTTCTTCTGGCCGGTGATCTTCAGCACCGCCTCGGTGGCCTCGAGCGCTGCTTTCAGATACTCCTCAAGTCCCCAGTCGCGGTTCTCCGGCGACGGGTTGCGCCAGCTCACGGTGAAATAATGCAGGCCCTGGCTGACGGTGTATTCGGCGAAGCTCCGGCCCGGCGCCAGGTCGGTGAAGTAGTAGCGGCCGATCTGCGGCGGGATCAGGATCACCGGGATCTGCTTCACCGTCTCGGTGACCGGCTTGTACTGGATCAGCTCGAACATCTCGGTGCGCATGACCACGGAACCGGGCGTCACCGCCAGGTTGCGGCCGACCTCGAAACCCGAATCGTCCACCTGCTGCGGCAGGCCGTCGTTCTGGAACATGTCGCGCCACAGTGCCACGCCGCCGGTCCACAGGTTGGCGCCGCCCGATTCGATGGTGCGCTTCATGGCCTCGGGGTTGCCCCACAGCGCGTTGGTCGGAGCGATGGCGCTGGCGAAGACCGTGGCGGCGAAATCGGCGCGGGCCTTCTCGTCCTTCGGCAGGTCGTCGGGAATCATCGCCTCGATGGCGTCCGACATAGCGAGATAGGCTTGCGCCAGCCGCTTGTAACCCGGGCTTTTCAGCCAGGCTTCGTCCTTGAAGCGCCAGTCCTTGCTGTCGGGCTTGATCTCCGAGGTGCCGGCGGCGACCTGCAGCAGGTTGAAATACAAGTCGCTGCTGGTCTTCAGGAAGGTTTCGGGCCGGATCGCATGAGTATAGGCATAGAATATATCGTGCAATCCCATCTCTTCGAGGGCCGTGGATGCATCGCCGCCGAGCATTGCCTCGCGCGGATTGACTCTATTGTCAGATTTACCGGACATGTACCGTCTCCCCAAACGTTCCCGTCGCCATGATGCCGAGGCTAGCACGGGCGGTAAGCCCAATCTACACCTCAACTATTTGCAAATGCATGGTGACTTGTCGTCCGCCATGCGCCGCAATCGCCGGCGCGGCCCGTTCGCGCAAAGCCGAAACGCTCCACGGCATTGAACTATGGCGGTTGCCCGATCTGTCGAGGGCCGCCGCGCTTTCCGTTGCTTGGGATAATTCGCCATGCCCCGAAGTTTCGCCGCATTTCGGCTTCAGATTCTTCATCGAGGGAACACGGTTCATGTCGCCGGATTGCCTTCTGGGCCGGAAGGGGGCCTTCGCTCGATGAGTTCGCTTGCCGCGGAGCTTACGGTGCCGCGTTCGCCGTTCGGCATCGCCGAAAAGGCGCCACGCCTGCTGCTGGGCTGTCTGTTGCCTGTCATTGTCAGGCTGCTCGGCGGCCGGCTCTCCGTCGGCGAGTTCGTCATGCTGACGCGCCATGTGGACATCGTCGAGGTGCTGCGCCGGGACCTGGATTTCCTGATCGCGCCGGTCAACGCCGAACGGATGGACGCGGTCAACGGACCGTTCATCCTGGGCATGGACCGGTCGGCCACCATGTCGCACGAGCGCGCGGCGCTCTACCGGGCGCTGGCGAAGGTCGACATGGCGGCGCTCGGAGACGGCATCGGCGCGGCGATCGACGCGGCGCTGCCCGCCGGCGGGTTCATCGACGCGGTCACCTCCTATGCGCGGCCGGTCGCCACCAGCAGCGCCATCGCCCTGTTCGGTCTCGGCCAGGTGCCGCCGGCCGAGGTGGCGGCCATGACCCGCGCCGTGTTCCAGTACACCTTCCTCGACATCCCGAGCCGCCGGGCGGTGGTGCGCCGCGGCGAGCGCGGCGGCGAACTGCTGCGCCGCTGGTTGGGCGAGGAGATCGACCGGCGGGCCGCCGCCGGCGTACCGGGCGGCGACCTGATGGGCCAGCTGCTGCGCGACGGCCAGCTCGATCATGCGGGTATTCGCCGCACCCTGGGCGGCATGCTGGTCGGCGCCATCGATACCACCACAACGGCGGTCGCCAAGATTCTCAAGGTCATGGGCCGCGAGCGGACGACGCAGGCCGCCGCCGCGCAAGCCGCGCGCGACGGCGATGATGCCGCGCTGTCCGGCTGGTGCTGGGAGGCGCTGCGCCGCTGGCCGCAGACCTCGCTGCTGTCGCGGGTCGCCGCCGGCGACACGGTCCTCGACGGCTTCAGGATCAAGGCGGGGTCGCGGCTGCTGCTACTGACCGAGG
>JBKJNE010000030.1:0-3046 GCA_046596015.1 Alphaproteobacteria bacterium | reverse complement strand
CCGTTCAGCTTCTCGATCAACGACGAATCCGGGCTGCTGGTGGACGGGTTCGACACGCCGCCGATGATCCTGATGCCTCACGGGAGACCGTGTTACGCGCGGCAGATCGAGCGGCTGGGCTACCGCAAGGAAATGGACCTGTTCGCCTACCGCATCGACACACGCACGCCGCTGCCGCGGCCGATCGAGAAGATCCGCAGGCTGGTGTCCGACGATCCCAGGATCACGCTGCGGCAGATGCGCCGCGAACGGTTCGAGGACGAGATCAGGACCGTGCTCGACCTGTTCAACGACGCCTGGTCGGGCAACTGGGGCTTCGAGCCGTTCAGCGAGGCGCATATCGCCGAGATGGCGAAGGAGCTGAAGCCGCTGCTGCCGGCGCCCGCACTCAGCGTGGCGGAATATGACGGCCAGCCGGTCGCCTTCGCGCTGGGCCTGCCCAACATCAACGAGATGATCTGCGACCTGAACGGGCGGCTGTTTCCACTGGGATGGGCCAAGCTGCTGTACCGCATCAAGACCGGCCGCTATGGCAGCGGACGATTGCCGCTGATGGGCGTGCGCAAGGAGTTCCAGGGCACCCCGCTGGGCGCCGCGCTCGCGGTCGCGGTGATCGAGCAGCTCCGCGCCGCGTGCCTGAAGCACCAGGTCTACCAGGGCGAACTGTCCTGGGTGCTGGAGACCAACAAGGGCGTGCGCACCATCATCGAGGCGTTCGGCGCGCAGGCCTACAAGACCTACCGCATCTTCACGCGCGACCTGGCGACGGCGCAGGCCGTCGGCGATGCGACGCGCTAAAGCTCCGATTGGCACGCGCGAGCGACATTGTATACAATTCCACCATCCGTATTCCTTTCGCGTTGGGGGGCACAATGGGCCGCACGTCGTGCGTACTGACTTTTTCCGTGATCGCCGCGCTTTCTGCGTCCGCTGCCGCCACGCCGGCGGATGGCTCCTACAAGGTCGCCCAGGCGGGCCCGACCGTTTCCAGTCCGGCACCGGCGGCGCCGTCCCAGCCCGCGGCCGCAGTGCCCGGAGCCGAAGCGCTGACCCTGCTGTGCAAGGGCACCTACTATTTCCAGAACACCGGCGCGACGCCGAACAGCGCGCCCGCCAGTCCCGCCACCCAGCAGACCCAGTTCACCATCAAGATCAGCTATGCCGGCCAGTACATGGATCTGATCGCCAGCGAGTGGCCGGCCCTGATGGCGTCGAAGGAGAATTCTGCCGTCGTCCGCTCGGCCAAGTTCACCGCCGACGACGACATGTTGCGGGCTATGTTCGCGCCCGCGACGGGCAACGAGTTCCAGGGAACCCTGCGCAACATCGGCTTGTCGAAGCTGGCCGGCGACTACAAGGAAACCATCACCCTGAACCGCAAGACCGGCGACTTCACCTATCCCAACACCAATGGCCGCTGCGAGAAGGTCGAGGCGGCGGCGAAGGAGAACAAGTTCTGAGCCTTGTCTGGCAGCCGGCGAGACAAGGACCGGAGTGAAGAACGCGGTCAATGCCGCCTGGGCTCCGACTCGCTCCGTGGAGTTCCGGCGCCCGGTAGCGCCACGGCATCCGTCGCGGCAACCGGCGTCGTTTCGCCGCGACTCCGGGCGTGGCGATAGTAGCGCTGCCAAACGATACGCGCCGAGTCGACGGCGCCCGGACAGGCGCCGCAGATGATGAGGTAGTTTTTGAGTTCCCGCCAGCATCTGGCATCCGGCATGGCGGCGTCGAACCGCGCATGGTCGATGAAGTCGTCGTGCGGGCTGGGTCCGCGCGGGTGAACACTGACATAAGCCTTGAATGACATCACAGCCTCCACGGAGGCTGACTGCATAGCCCAGCAGGGTTGCACGGAGATGGCAACTCCATGGCAATTACGCGCGGGCCTGGAGTTCCGAGAGTTTGATTTCACGGGTAATCAGGGGCGCGCCGCGCAGATCGCCGGAGCCGACCTGAATGAGAGGATCGGACCGCTCCCAGTCGATCCGGACGGTGCCGAAGTTGGGCTGGGAGAACCCCTCACCGACCCGGTTTCCGTTGGGCGCCACATAGGGCCAGGTTTCGGTCAGGCCGCTGGATGTCATGTCGTAGAGCGGATAGGGCGTCCGGCCCTCGAGCCGCGACAGTTCGGTGTAATGGGTGTCGCCGCTGAGAAAGAGAACGCCGTTGGCGCGGGTGCGGGTGAGCACGGCCAGCATGCGTCGGAACTCGTAGGGAAACTGCACCCACGCCTCCCAGCCCGGATTGTCGGCGAGCAACTGGGTGCTGGTTCCGATCAGCCTGACCGCCGCCGGCTCTTTCAACTCTTGCTCGAACCAGTCCCACTGAGCCTCGCCCATGAAGACCGCGGCCGGGTCGGGATTGGGGATGTAGGGACCGCGGTCCGAGGGCAGCACGTTGTATCCCAGCAGCGGCGTTCGCCACCAGCGCAGGTCGAACAGGATCACCTGAACGCGCTTGCCTGGCGGTCCAAACAGATACGAGGTGTATATGCCCTCGCGCGTGCGTCGCAGGCTCCCGGCGGGCTCATTCCAGAAGTCCAGGAAGATATCCTTGGATTCCTGCTTCTTCGGGTACTCGGCGCCGCCGTCGTTGACGCCGTAGTCATGATCGTCCCACGTGGCGACCACTCGGCTGGAGGACCTCAGCCGCTGGAATCCGGGCTTCGCGGCAAGCTGGGCGTACTTGTCACGAAGCAACGCCATGTCCTCGGTATCGCCGTAGATGTTGTCACCCAGGAAGATGAACAGTTCCGGAGCATAGGCATTGACCGCGTCCCAGATCGGTTGCTCCTTGTCCTGCTTGGCGCAGGAGCCGAAGGCGATCCGGGTCAGCGGCGCTTCCGCCGCCCCCGCCCGGACCTGTCCCGCGAGCGGCGACAGCGCCGCCAGCGACGCCGCTGCCGCGCCGCCGGCGAGGACGGCCCTGCGGGAGATGCCGCCCACGATCAGAACTCCTTGCTGACAGTGACGAAGAACTGGCGTGGCGACCCGGCCAGCAGGGTCGCCACGCCAGTTCTTCGTCACTGTCAGCAAGGAGTTCTGAT
>JBKJNE010000378.1:0-3799 GCA_046596015.1 Alphaproteobacteria bacterium | reverse complement strand
GCTCAAGGTTGACAGCCGACATCGTGCCAACGCTCCACACAACATATCGGGTGCCGTTCACCGTGCGGATACACTATACTGCGGTGCTCCTGATTCACGGTCCGTTCTCAAGGAAGCTATGAGCACCAAGCCCAACGACGATCTCTTCGCCTCCGGCGGCGCGAGCAGCGACTACTCCGCCAAGGACATCGAGGTCCTCGAGGGGCTGGAGCCCGTGCGGCGGCGGCCGGGCATGTATGTGGGCGGCACCGACGAGAAGGCGTTCCACCATCTGGCGGCCGAGGTGCTCGACAATTCCATGGACGAGGCGGTCGCGGGCCACGCGTCGCGCATCGAGATCGACCTGGGCGAGGACGGCAGCCTGAGCATCCGCGACAACGGCCGCGGCATTCCCGTGGACGCCCATCCCAAGTTCAAGACCATCTCGGCGCTCGAGGTGATCATGACCACGCTGCATTCGGGCGGCAAATTCGGCGGCAAGGTCTACGAGACCTCCGGCGGCCTGCACGGCGTCGGCGTCTCGGTGGTGAACGCCCTGTCCGAATGGCTCGACGTGGAGGTGGCGCGCGACCGCAACCTGTGGCGCCAGACCTATTCGCGCGGCAAGCCCACGTCGAAGCTGGTCGACATGGGGCCGGTGCACAACCGGCGCGGCACCACCATCGGCTTCCGGCCCGATCCGCAGATCTTCGGCGGCGAGCTGGCGTTCAGGCCGGCGCGGCTCTACCGCATGGCGCGCTCGAAGGCGTATCTCTACCGCGGCGTCGAGATTCGCTGGTCCTGCGCGCCGTCGCTGCTGAAAGCGGGCGACACCACGCCGGAATCCGACATCATACATTTTCCCAATGGGTTGAAGGATTTTCTTGACCAGGAGATCGAAGGCGCCGACCTGGTGACGCCGACGCCGTTCACCGGCTCCGGCGAGCTGGAAGGCGGCGGCAGGGTCGAATGGGCGATCGCCTGGCCCACCGACCGCGACGGCTTCATCAACTCGTACTGCAACACGGTGCCAACGCCCGAGGGCGGCACCCACGAAACCGGCATGCGCAACGCGCTGGTCAAGGGCCTGAAGGCCTATGCCGAGCTGGCGGGCAACCGCAAGGCCGGCCAGATCACCGCCGAGGACGTGCTGGCCAACATCACCGCCATCCTGTCGGTGTTCATCCGCGAGCCCCAGTTCCAGGGCCAGACCAAGGAACGGCTGTCGAGCCCGGAGGCCACGCGCGTGGTCGAGACCGCCATGCGCGACCATTTCGACCACTGGCTGTCGGGCGCGCCGCAGGTGGCCGACTCGCTGCTGGCCTATGCCCTGCTGCGCGCCGAGGAGCGCATCCGCCGCAAGCAGGAGAAGGAGACCGGCCGCAAGAGCGCGACGCGCAAGCTGCGCCTGCCCGGCAAGCTGACCGACTGCGCCAACGCCGGCACCGCCGGCACCGAGCTGTTCATCGTCGAGGGCGATTCGGCCGGCGGCTCGGCCAAGATGGCGCGCGACCGCGCCAACCAGGCGGTGCTGCCGCTGCGCGGCAAGATCCTCAACGTGGCGAGCGCCGCGCAGGACAAGACCTCGGCCAACCAGGAGCTGAAGGACCTTGTCCAGGCGCTGGGCTGCGGCACCGGCAATCACTACCGCGAGGAAGACCTGCGCTACGAGAAGATCGTGGTGATGACCGACGCGGACGTGGACGGCGCCCACATCGCCACCCTGCTGATGACCTTCTTCTTCCATTCGATGCAGGCGCTGATCCACCAGGGCCATCTCTACCTGGCCATGCCGCCGCTCTACCGGCTGACCCACATGAACACCACCGTCTACGCCCAGAACGACGCCGAGAAGGACCGGCTGATCGCCGAACTGTTCAAGGGCAGCGACAAGGTCGAGGTGGGCCGATTCAAGGGTTTGGGCGAGATGAGCGCGGCCCAGCTCAAGGCCACGACGATGGATCCGGCGACCCGGACGCTGCTCCGCGTGACGCTGCCGGAAGGCAAGGATCGCTTTATCGGACTGGAAGAAACCGCCGATCTGGTCGACCGGCTGATGGGAAAACGGCCCGAATTGCGGTTCGAATACATCCAGAAACACGCTTCTACTGTAAGCGACCTCGACGTTTAGGCGGGTCGGATAGCCCGAATACGCCGTTGACTTCGCAGGCAAAGCGCCTATTTTGCGCGGCGTGTAAAGACACAAGCTGGCTCGGCCGACGGTTCGCCCACATCGACGAGACTTTCTGGACACGTGGGCCGCGTGTCGTTGGGGCATGCGCGTTCAAGGGTGAAACGGTAAAGCTGACGTGAACTTCGAATATCTCGGGTTGGCCCCGGAGACGCTGCGGGCCGTTGAAGAAGCCGGTTATACAACGCCGACGCCGATCCAGGCGCAGGCGATACCAATCATATTGCAGGGCCGGGACGTGCTGGGAATCGCCCAGACCGGCACCGGCAAGACCGCCGGCTTCACCCTGCCGATGATCGACATCCTGTCCCAGGGCCGCGCCCGGGCCCGCATGCCGCGCTCGCTGATCCTGGAGCCGACCCGAGAGCTTGCCGCCCAGGTGGCCGCGAGCTTCGAGACCTACGGCAAATATCACAAGCTCAACATGGCGCTGCTGATCGGCGGCGTCAGCTTCGACGACCAGGAACGCAAGCTGGACCGGGGCGTGGACGTGCTGATCGCCACGCCGGCCCGCCTGCTCGACCATTTCGGCCGCGGCAAGCTGATGATGAACGGTGTCGACATCCTGGTGATCGACGAAGCCGACCGCATGCTCGACATGGGCTTCATCCCGGACGTCGAGCGCATCTGCTCGCTGATCACCAAGAAGCACCAGACGCTGTTCTTCTCGGCGACCATGCCGCGGGAAATCCAGAACCTGGTTTCCAAGTTCCTCACCGATCCCAAGCGCATCGAAGTGGCGCCGCCCTCCTCCACCGCGACCAATGTCGAGCAGTTCCTGGTGCCGATGAACACCAGCGAAGCCGGCGCCAAGCGCGCCAAGCTTCGCGAGTTGCTGCGCGGCGAGGAGATCAAGAACGCCATCGTCTTCTGCAACCGCAAGCGCGACGTGGACGTGGTGTTCCGTTCGCTGGTGAAGCATGGCTTCGACGCCGCCGCCCTGCACGGCGACATGGACCAGGGCTCGCGCACCGAAGTGCTGGAGAAGTTCAAGGCCGGCAACCTGCGGCTGCTGGTCGCCAGCGACGTGGCGGCGCGCGGCCTCGACATCCCGGCGATGTCGCATGTGTTCAACTACGACGTGCCGTCGCACGCCGAGGATTACATCCACCGGATCGGCCGCACCGGCCGCGCCGGACGCAGCGGACGTACTTTCATGATCTCCACACCCGCCGATTCCAAGTGGCTCCGCAACGTCCAGAACCTGATCGGCAAGGCGATCAATACGCTGACGGGCAGCACCCGGACGGGTAGCATACAGGCCGACGGCGCGCCCAATACCGAATCCGTGGCCCACGCGGCGCCCGAAAGTGCTACACTGGCCGCCGAGGCGACCGGCAACGAGGCCTCGGAGGAGCGGCGCGGCAAGCGGCGGCGGCGTAACCGCGGCGGACGCGGCGGCGACGCCCCGCAGGCCGCGGCGCAGCCCTTGGCCGTGGCTCAGCCCGCGGCCGAGGCACCGCAGCCGGTACAACCGCAACGCCAGGCGGACGATATGGACGAGCCGCGCAGGGACAGGGATTCGCGTCAGCGCCAGGGCGGCGGCCGGGACGAGCCGCGCCGCCAGGAAGCCCGTGACGAGCGCCGCCGCGATGACGGGCGCCGTGACGACAGCAGGCGTGATCGGGG
>JBKJNE010000366.1:0-23202 GCA_046596015.1 Alphaproteobacteria bacterium | reverse complement strand
CGCGCTGGAACGCCAGGGTGACATGATGATCGGCATCGAGGAACGAGGGCGTCTGGAAGTTCACCGTGTTCTGATAGGCGACCTTCAGCCGCTGGCCGTGGTTGCCGGTCAGGTCGTTGCTGGGATTGATGTATTCGCGCTTTGTGTCGGAATACTGCACCGAACCCTGATGCACCCAGTGATCGTCGAACAGCGAAAGCTCGCCCTGCACCCGGCCATAGAACTGGCGGTTTTTCTGCTCGTCCAACGTGTCGATGACAAGGCCTTCGGTCGGGGTCGACGGGAAATTGAAGTCCTGGGCGTCGGTGTCGTTCTTGCTGGTCACATAGCGGCCGACCGCGTCGATGCGGAAACTGTCGGTGACCTGGGCCATGCCCTTGCCGCTGACGGTGAAGGTGCGGGCGCCGTCCTTCTCGGCGCCGAAGCGCGACAGGTTGATGCCGCGGATGCCGAAATAGCCCGCCGCGACCGCCCCGTTCACCCGTTGCGTGCCGCCCGACATCAGCGCCGTCATCTGCCGTTCCGCGAACGAGCCGCCTTCGGCCGAGCCCTCGACGCGAAAGCCCGGATGGCCGCCCTTGGTGATGATGTTGACGACGCCGCCGAGCGCATCCGAGCCATGGAGCGCGCTCTGGGCGCCGCGCAGCACCTCGATGCGCTCGACGCCGACGGCCATCAGGCCGGCATAGTCGAACTCGCCGTTGAAGTTCAGCTCGTTGGCCTCGACGCCGTCGATCAGCACCAGCGTGTGGTTGCCCTCGGCGCCGCGCATGCGGATCTGGGTGAGCTGGCCGGGCCCGCCCGAGCGGCTGACGGCGATGCCGGGCACGCTGCGCAGCAGGTCGGAGACCACGGGGTTCTGGCGGCGCTCGATGTATTCCGCGTCGAGCACCGAGATGGCGTTGCCGATGGTGTAGGCCTCGGCGGGCATCAGGCTCGCGGTGACGAACACCGTGTCGCCGGGCAGCACGCCGTCGGCGGCGAAGGCCGGGGCGGCGGTCAGGCCGGCCAGCGCGGTAGTGACGAGCAGGGAAGTCTTTCGTCGGTTGGTCCGATTGTCGGGCATCTGTTTCCTCACAGCCACTTGGTTAGAGGCTGGACGCACGGCATGCCGCCGCGCCGAGGCGCTGCCGGTCATTGCTTGCAAGGACGTTGATGGTCCCATCCGCGGCGTCCAACCCATTCACAGGTGTCGCCACAGCGGAAACCCGCACCACCCACTACCCCGGTAGCTGGAAGGACGACGCGATGGCAGGTCTCCTGGCTGGCGGGTCGTCGCCCCGATACACCTTCCCAGGACGGATCCCAGTGGCTCTTCGTATCGGAACTCGCCGCTTACAGTTGCGGGGACAGCCACGGCTGGAGCGAGCGGTGCTCTTCCGTGTTCCCTTTGAAGCCCTTTCGGGCACCATCGGGGCGGACCCTACGCCCGCCGCCGGGCAAACGCAATTGTGCAGACTTCGAGGGCTGTCCTGCGGATTTCCTCAGGACAGCCGGGAGGCGGATGCGGAAACCAGCGGAAGCTGCAGCAGTAGGCCCACGACCATGAATCCGGTCAGCATGGCCCAGGCCTCGTTGATGGCCAGCACCATGCCGGCCTTCTCGACCAGCGGCCGGGCGACGTCGATGGCCGATGCCTCCAGGTTCTCCAGCTTCACGCCCTTGAAGAACTTGAGCGGCAGGCCGACGAATTCGGCGGCCTCCCGGCTGCCAGCCATCAATTCGCCGGCGAGGCGCCTGCCATGGCCTTCGGCCCTGCCGTAGATGACCGTATCGATCAGCGCGATGCCGATGGCGCCGCCCAGGTTGCGCATCAGGTTGAACAGACCGCTGGCGTCGGCGACCCTGTCGGGCGGCAAGTGGCCCAGCGCCAGGCGCGTGGGCGGCAGCAGGCAGAGCATGATCGCCGAGCCGCGCACGATCTGCGGCCACAGCATCTCGTCGAAGCCGGCGCGCGGCGTCTGGAAATAGCTCATGCCCATTCCGGCGGCGAACAGCAGGAAGCCGCAGGCCGTCAGCACCCTTGCATCGAACCGGCGCTCCAGTTGCACGACGATCGGCGCGGTCGCCAACTGGGCGAGACCCGTCACCAGCATGACCTCGCCGATATCGAGCGGGCCGTAGCCGCGCACGAAACCGAGGAATACCGGCATCAGATAGACCGAGCCATAGAGCCCGACGCCAAGCAGGAAGCTCAGGCCGCAGCCGACGGCGAAGGCCCGGTCGCGGAATTCGCGCAGTTCCACGATCGGCCGCGCGCGCCCCAGGGTGCGGCGCACGAACGCCGCGCCGCTCGCGGCGCTCAGCGCCAGCAAGGCCAGCACCAGCCCGGACGCCCAGCCGCGCTGCGGCGCTTCCTTCAGGCCGATCTCCAGCGCGGCGAGCGCCAGCGCCATCAGCAGCAGCGCCGCGGCATCGACGCCGCGCACATGGCCCAGGTCGGGCCGCTCGCGCGGCAGGAAAGCCAGCGCCACCAACGCCGCCAGAAGGCCCGGCCCGATATTGATCAGGAACAGCCAGTGCCAGGAGAACGTCTCGGTGATCCAGCCGCCGACCAATGGCCCGACGGTGGGCGCCAGCACCGCCAGCACGCCGCCGATGGTGGTGGCGAGCCCCTGCAGCCGGAACGGGAACAGCAGGAACACGGCGGTGAATACCAGCGGGATCAGCACGCCGCCGGCAAATCCCTGCACCACGCGCCAGGCGATCAGTTCTGCGAAGCTCTCGCTGAGCGCGCAGCCCAGCGAGGCGGCGCTGAACAGGATGACGGCGGCAAAGAACAGACCCCGCATGGTCAGCACCCGCGTCAGCAGCCCGGTCAGCGGGATGGCGATGATCTCGGCGATCAGGTAAGCGGTCTGGATCCAGCTCATGCGCTCGGGCGCGATGCCCAGCGCGGACTGGATGGCGGGCAAGGACGTCACCACCACCTGGATGTCCAGGATGGCCATGAACATTCCCAGGCACATGGCGGCGAAGCCGGCCCAGGTCATCAGGGAAACCGGACGGTCGTCGGCGGGCGATAGCGGGATCACCGCGCCAGCGCCCGGTTCTCGGCGGTGATGCGGATGGTGAGGACGGCGGCGTTGAGGACGGTGAAGGCGACGCCGTACCAGACCAGACCGAACACCAGCGGCAGCACCATGATTTCCCCGGCCACGACGCAATAGTTCGGGTGGCTGAGGAAGCGGTACGGCCCGGCGCGGACCAATGGCTCGCCCGGCAGCACGATGATCCGGGTCGTCCAGCGCGGCCCCAGCGTGACCAGCACCCAGACGCGCAGAAGCTGCAGCACGGCGAAGACGGCAAGCCAGGCCAGGTTCACGTCGCGCTCGAGGCCGAACCACCAGAGACCCGCGAGCCAGGCGGCGTGCATGCCGACAACCAGCGGATAGTGTCCCGGCGCCACTTCGACCGCACCGCGCGTCATCATCAGCGCGGTGTTGCGCCGTGCCAGCACGAGTTCGCCCAGCCGCTGCAGCGTGACGAAAACCAGGATGGCGAGCGCCAGGCTCACGCGGCCCTCGCCAGCGCCGACCTCGCCAACGACAGGCAGCCGCAGCTGAAGCCCGGACCCAGCGCCGTCATCACCGCGCGCTCCGGCATGCCGGCTTTCAGCACCCGGTCCAGGACGAACAGCACGGTGGGCGCCGACATGTTTCCATTGGCCGACAGCACCGCCCGTTCGTGATCGAGGGCGCCCTGCTCCAGGTGCAGCGTCTGTTCGAGCGCGGTAACCACCTTGGAACCGCCGGGATGGCAGACGAAGCGGCCGACGCTGTCCCGGTCGACGCCGATGCGCGCCAGGATGCCGTCGATGGCCGGCCCCACATTCTCGCGGGCGAAGGGCGGAATCTCCCGGTCGAACACCACGCCGAAGCCGATCTCGTCGATGCTCCAGCCCATGATGCCGAGCGTGTCGGCCCAGAGATGCTCGCCCGCGCCCTCGATGCGCGCGAACCCAGCCTCGCCGGTGCGCACCACGGCTGCGGCGGCGCCGTCGCCGAACAGGGCGGTGGCGACGATGTTGGCCTTGGTCAGCTTGTCGAGCCGGAAGGCCGCCGAGCAGACTTCCACCGCCACGAGCAGCACGGTCGATCCGGGGCGGGCACAGGCGAGCCGCCCGGCGATGGCAAGGCCCTGCACGCCGCCCGCGCAGCCCAGGCCGAACAACGGTACCCGCTCCACGTCCGGCCGGAAGCCCATGCGGCCATGCACCCGCGCCTCCAGGCTGGGCGTGGCGATGCCGGTCGAGGAGATGCTGATGACGGTATCGACCTCAGCCGCCGTGCAGTTCGCGGCCGCCAGCGCCTTGCGCGCCGCATCGACGAACAGGTCGCCGGCGCCGTCCAGATAGGACTCCGTCCGCTCTCCCCAGCCGCGCTGCTCCAGATACCAGTCGACGGGGCGAATCAGATGGCGCGTGTCGATGCCCGTGGTGGCGAACACCTTCTCCAGCCGGCCGAAATCGGGAAAGCGCAGCGAAAACACGTCGCGGGCGACGCGCGCCGCCTCGGCCTGGGTCAACAGATGGGGTGGGACCGCGGTCGCGAGCGACAGCAGGCTTGCTTGCACTCCGTCAAGCGGTCCGGTCGATCGCTGCATGGCGAGAGCCTTGTGAGCGGCGGTTTGAGCCAGCCGGGTGGTATCTGGTTGACGTGCCGGATACGCCTTAGAAGTATCGCGTGCACCCGTAGTGTCAACGCCCGACGGCCACCATTGGTGCCAAAGACGCAAAATTACATCAGGATTTTAATAAGTATTGGAACAAGTTAATGACGGCTCGCCGGCAGGTTTCGATGGCCTGTACGGCGTCGCTCCCCTACCTCGCATTGTAGCCGATGCTCTCCGGCGTCACGTAGATCGGCGCGCGCTCGGGCTCCAGCACGGTCGGACGGCCATGGCAGAGATTGATCATCTCGCCGGTCCGGCCGTTCGGGCCTTCCTTGATGATGTCCACGACCACCTGGGCCGAATCTTCGGGCCGCATCCAGGTGGCGGCGAGTTCCGGCGTCACCGCGTCGCCGAGGAAGTTGCGCAGCATGGAGGTGTCCGTGGCGCCCATGGCCATGCCGTTGACCCGGATGTTCTTCGGACGCAGCGCCTTCGCCCAGGCATAGGTCAGCGCATAGGTGCCGTATTTGCTGGAGTCATAGACGTCGAATACGATGCTGCCGCCGGTCGGCCGCGGCGAATCGGCCCAGGGGCAGGTTTCCAGACGCGGGCACAGCTCACGCGGCGAGCCGCAGGTGACGCCGTGGTCGGTGCCGATGTTGACGATGTTGCCGCCGCCCCGGGAGATCATGCTGGGCATGACGGCGCGGCCCATCAGGTACTCGCCCTTCAAATTGGTGCCGACCATGCCGTCATAGTCGGCCAGGGTCTTGTCCAGATCGTCGTGCGACGAGCTGACCCAGCATTTGCCGGCGTTGTTGATCAGGATGTCTACGCCGCCGAAGCGGGCGGTGACATCGTCGACGAACGTGCGCGCGGTGGCGGGATCCGACACGTCGCCGGCGACGGCGAACGACTTGACGCCGCGCCGCTCCAGTTCCTTCGGCAGGTCGAGCACCTCTGTCATGATGTCGATGACCGCCACGTTGCAGCCTTCGCGCGCCATGGCCCTGGCATAGGCGCGGCCGATGCCGATGGCGGCGCCGGTCACGATGGCTGTCTTCCCGATGAGCGACACGGTCATGGCTTTCTCCCCGTCAGTGGTCTGGACTTGCCTCAGGCCACGCCCGAGATGCGCTTGTGCGCTTCCTTGCGCGGGCCGAGTTCGACCGGATAGCCGACCCAGGCGCCGATGTTCTCGCCGGTGCGGCCGTCCTTGAACAGATCGATCATCTGCTGGGCGATCTGTTCGGGCTTGATCACCTGCCTGGCCATATCGGGTGGCAGCTGCTTGTCAGGGAACAGGCCGCGCAGCATGGGCGTGTCGGTGGCGCCCATGCACAGGGCGTTGACCCGGATGTTGAACTCGGCGAGCGCCTTCGCCCAGGAATCGGTGAAGCCGTTCAGCGCCCACTTCGACGCGTTGTAAAGGTCCGTGTCCGGCTGGTTGGTACCGTCGCTGCGGGCCGGCAGCACATAGTAGGTGCTGATGTTGACGATGTCGCCCGAGCCGCGGGTCTTCATCTGCGGGACGGCCGCGCGGGTCAGCATCAGCAGGCCCTTGAAATTGGTGTCCATGATGAAGTCCCAGTCGGCGACCGCCTGTTCCCAGGACGAATCGACCGGGGTCTTCTTCCAGGTGCCGGCGTTGTTGACCAGGATATCGATGCCGCCCAGCTCGGAGGCCTTTGCCACCACCTTTTCGACGTCGGCGCGCTTCGAGATGTCGGCCTTCATGCCGACCACCCTGGCGCCGGTCTCGGAGGCGATGCTCCTGGCCACATCGGCGATCTTGTCCTGCACGTCGAAGGCCAGGACGGTGGCGCCTTCCTGCGCCAGCCGGCGGGCGAAGGCCTCGCCCAGTCCCTGCGCCGCGCCGCTGACGATGGCGATCTTTCCCTTAAGCATCGACGGTCTCCCTCGCATTGTAGCCGACGCTCTCGGGCGTCACGAAGATGGGCTTGCGTTCCGGCTCCAGCTTGCACGGCCGGCCGATGCACAGATTGATGGTTTCGCCGGTCCGGCCCTTGGGTCCTTCCTTCAGGATGTCGACCACGACCTGGGCCGAATCCTCGGCGGTCATCCAGGTGGCGACCTCCTCCGGCGTGGCGCGCTCGCCGAAGAAACCGCGGATCATGTGGGAATCGGTGGCGCCCATGCAGATGCAGTTCACCCTTATGTCGTGCGGCCTGAGCGCCTTCGCCCAGGCGAAGCTGAGCGCGTAAGTGCCATATTTGCTGGCGTCGTAGATATCGAGCACGGTGCCGCCGCCGGTCGGACGCGGCGAGTCGCCCCACGTGCAGGTGGACAGGTGCGGGCACAGCTCGCGCGGCGCGCCGCAGGTGACGCCGTGGTCGGTGCCGATGTTGACGATTTCGCCGCCGCGGCCGGCCTTCAGCATCAGCGGGATCACCGCGCGGCCCATCAGGTACTCGCCCTTCAGGTTGGTGCCGACCATCCCGTCATAGTCCTTCAACGACTTGTCGAGATCGTCATCGACGAGGCTGACCCAGCACTGTCCGGCATTGTTGATCAGCACGTCGACGCCGCCGAACATGCCCGCCGTCATGTCGACGAACTTGCGCACATCCGCGGGCTTCGACACGTCGCCGACCATGGCGATCGACTTGATGCCGGCCTTCTCCAGCTCTTTCGGCAGCTCCATGATCTCCGGCCGGAGATCGATCACCGCCACGTTGCAGCCTTCCCGCGCCAGCGCCTTCGCGTAGGCATTGCCGATGCCCACGGCGGCGCCGGTGACGATGGCGCTCCTGCCTCTCAGTGACACACTCATCAGCGTCCTCCCGCGACGTCAAGGAATTGGCCCGTCGTCCATTCGGCGGCGGGCGAAGCGAAGAAACAGGCCGCGGCGGCGACGTCTTCCGGATAGCCGGTGCGGCCCAGCGGCGTCGCGTCGGCGGCCATCTTCATCGCCTGGTCGTTCGAGATGTTCAGGGTCTCCTTGAACATGTCGGTGACGACGATGCCCGGCGCGATGCAGTTGACGGTGATCTTCTTCGGCGCCAGCTCGACCGCCATGGTGCGCGTGAACGCGATCATGCCGTTGTTGGCCGAGGAATAGGCGCCGAAGCCCGGCGATGCGTTGTGCGCCGCGATCGAGATGATGTTGATGATGCGGCCGCCGTTCTTCATCCGCTTGGCGGCCTGCTGCGATCCCCAGAACTTGGTCTTCATGTTGAGGTCGATCTGCTCGTCCCACTTGTCGATCGAGATCTCGGGCAGCGGATACATCTTGCGGTCCAGATTGCCGCCGGCATTGTTCACCATGATGTCAAGGCCGCCGAGTTCGGCGACCACGCGGTCGAGCGCCTTGGGCATGGCCTCCCAGTCCATCACGTCCGCCGGGATCGCCAGGCTCTTGCGGCCCAGCGCCCTGATTTCCCCGGCGACCTCGTCCACGTCAGCCTGGCGGCGGGCGATCACGGCCACGTCCGCGCCGCACTCGGCGAACGCGATGGCGATCCCCTTGCCGATGCCCCTGCCGCCGCCGGTGACGACCGCGACCTTGCCGTCCAAGCGGAACCGCTCATGCATTCCCATCAATGTCTCCCCTGTACTACTGGGCTGCGATGCTCTGGTCGACCCGCGTCAGGTTGACCGGGATGGCGCTCATGCGCGGCATGCCGGTGCGCGGATCGTAGTCCTTCTCCACGTTCGTCAGCCGGCCCGTGTTGGAGCCGATGAAGAACACGCGGCTGTCGAATTCGGGCGCATCGCCGAACGAGTGCGCCATGGAGATCACGCCGGGCTTCACGTCCGGCGCCTCCTCGATGATGCCGAGGATCGACGCATGGTCCGACGAGATCTTCACCACGTCGCCGGGATTCAGGCCCAGCGCCGCGATGTCGCCCGGGTTCATGAAGGCCGGGTTGTAGCTGTGGTTGCGCACCAGCGCCGGAATGTCCCGGCCCGACGAGTTGTAGACGTCGTTCATGCGGCGGCTGACCAGGCGGTGGGTGAATCGCACGGCCGTATAGCCCGCATGGTCGGTGACCGGCTCGGCCATCACCTCGCGCAGCTCGTCCATCATGTGGACGTTGCCGATGTCGAGCTTCTCCTCGCAGTCCTCGTCCTTCGGCAGCACGATGATCGTCGGATCGTCGAAGATATGGCCGTGCGGGTACTTCTTCACCTCGGACAGCGGTATCCGCGACCCCTTGCAGAGGATTTCGAAGATGTCATCGGTCGACGGCTGGTTGGCCATGTCCAGCTCCTGGCCGTTGACCCGGAGTTGCAGGCCCATCCGCTGGGCGAGGCCGTAGAAGAACTCCCACTCCTCGACCAGGTCGGCGCCGGCGGGTTCATCGACGATCTTCGGCTGGTACATGGCGTAGGGTTCGGGATAGCCCGTCGAGAAACCGTAGAACCAGATGAACTCGTTCGGCTGGGTGATCGCCGGGGCCTCGAGGCCGAGACGCGGCGGGATCACGTAGTCCGCCATCTTCGCCGTCGCCGACATCTTGATGTCGAGGGTGACGTTGAGGTCGAGCTTCTTCATCGCCTCATAGGTCTTGAGCTGGTCGGGCCAGGCGGCCATCGGGTTGCCGCCGACGCTGATCAACGCCTTCACCTGGCCCTCGCCGTCGAGCAGTATCTCGTCGGCGAGCGCGGCGGCGGTCAGACCGCTGACGTTGTCGCCCAGGTCGCGGACACGCAGCTTCTCGCCGTAGCCCCACGCCTGTTTCGGCCTGGGCTCGGCCTGGGCCTTGCCGCGGCGCTCCGGGATCAGCACGAACGGATTGGGCATCTTCTCGCCCTCGCGCAGCCAGCGGCCGCACAGGGTGTTGATCACCAGCACCATGTATTCGGTCAGCGTGCCGCGGGGCGCCATGTTGGGTCCGGTGCCGGCCGTCGTCATGCCCCGCTTGCTCGATGCATAGGTCCGCGCGGCCTGAATCAGCAGTTCCTCGGGAACATCTGCGCGCTCTGAAACGTACTTAGGTGTGAAGGGAGCGACGGCCTGCTTCAGCGCTTCGAACCCTTCGACTTCGCGTTCGAGGAACTCACGGTCGTAGAGGCCTTCCTCGATGATGATATGGGCGAGACCGGCCAGGATCGTGGGATCCTCACCCGGCTTGCACTGCAGGTGGATATGAGCCTTCTCGGCACATTCGGTCTTTCGGGGGTCGATCACGATCAGCTTCATGCCGCGGCGCAGAGCGTCGTGCAGCCGCTTGGCCGGATTGTATTGCGGAATGCCGCCCCATTTGGACACCACCGGGTTGGCGCCGACCAGCATCCAGGTGTCCGAATCGGAGAACGGCTGCGGACCGGCGCTCCAGCGCCCATGGAACGCGATGGCCATGGGCTTGCCGGGCTGGTCGATGCTGCCCGAGGAAAATTTCATCGGCGAGCCGATCGCCTGCATGAACGCGCCGGCGATCGCGGAACCCGCCGGATACGGGAACGAGTAGGTCGCCGTGTACAGGGCGACGGAGCGCGGGCCATGATTGGCGATCAATTCCGTCAGCCGCGCCGCGATATCGTCGAGCGCGGCGGCCGAAGTCACAGTTTCGTGAGCACCCGAAACCTTGCGCTGCGGCCGAAGAACCCTTTCGGGATTGTAATGTTGCTGCGGCAACTGTCGGCCTTTGACGCAGGTATATCCGAAATACATCGGATTTTCCTTGTCGCCGATGACTTTTACGGCTCTGCCGCCTTCGACTGTTACCTTTATGCCACAAAAAGAGTGGCAAAAACGGCAGATCGCCGTTTGCGTCTCAGCCATGATCGTCTCCCCGCTTCAGGCCGCGCGCTAACATGCATGCTTGAAGGTGGAGCCTACGACGCCATTCCGGCCTTGACAAGGGGCGAGGGAAACCAGGACTCTACTCGGCGCAAGCTGCGAATAAACTTTCATCTTTCGCCGCACATATGCGATATATATCAACGGAGCTGGGCTATGGGTGAAACGCAAGGAGGGTTGTGCGTATGAACCGAATGGGAAAATATGTCGTGCTCGGACTGGGTGTTTTGACGCTCGGTGCCTGCGCCACGACGGACAACTTGGACACTTACAATAAAGCCAAGGGCGCGTGCACGGCCGGATCGGCGTTCAATGCGGCCTTGTGCAGTGGTTACAATCAGCTCGCTACGGAAGAACAGACTCCGTACGAGCCTTACGTCATTGATCCGCGCGACCGCGACTACTACGCGACGAAGGCCATCGCCGCTGGCGCTGGCCAGACGCCGCTGCCGTCCAACGTCGCCGGCCCGCTGCCGCCGGAAGGCTGCGGCCCCGACCAGGAATCCGCGCCTTGCGCCGCGGTGCCTGACACTCGTCCGATCCCGGGCGAGGCGATCGCCGAGGTTACCGATGGCCGTGCCCGCCTGATGGCGGCGTTCGACGCCGGTGGCCGCGAGAAGGCGCCCGATCCGGCCGCCCGAGCCCAGACCCAGTTCGATTGCTGGCTGGAGCAGCTGGAAGAGAACTATCAGCCGCAGGACATCGCGCGCTGCCGTCAGGGCTTCATGGATGCGCTGGCCGAACTGGAGAGGGCTCTGATGCCTCCGCCGGTGGCCGCTCCGGAACCCGGTAAGCCGGAACCGTTCCTGGTGTTCTTCGACTTCGACAAGTCGAACATCACCCCGGAATCGGCTCAGGTCATTGCCCAGGCTGCTGCCAAGGCAAAGGACACCGGTGCCGTCGCGATCCAGGTCATCGGTCACGCCGACCGGTCTGGCCCGCCTGACTACAACGACAAGCTCTCCATGCGCCGCGCCAACGCGGTGAAGGCCGAGCTGGCGAAGAACGGTATCGACGCATCGACCGTTACGGTCGAAGGCCGCGGCGAGTCCGATCCTCTCGTCCCGACCGCCGACGGTGTGCGCGAGCCGCAGAACCGGCGTGCGGAAGGCATCTGGATCTATCGCTAGTATCCAGAGCTGACGCCAAGATCGAGGGCGCGTGCTTCGGCACGCGCCCTTTTTCTTTGTCCGGAGCCCGACCGATGCAGCCGACCATCGAGACATTGCGGCTGGTGCTGACGCCCGCCGTCCCCGGCGACTCCGGCCGGCTGCACGCCCTTCTAGCCGCACCTGATGTGCGGCGGTTCCTGTGTGACGACCGCGTGCTCACCACGGACGAGGTATCCGGCCTGCTCGACGAGGCGCTCGCCCTGGCGGGAGACGGATTGGGTTTCTGGATGCTGATGACGAGGGCCGGAGCGTTCGTCGGATTGGCTGGCCTGATGCCGGTGTTCGCGGGCGCCGTCGCGACGTTCCCGGAGTTCACCGGCGACATCGAGCCCACCATCGCGCTGACGCCGGAAGCCTGGGGCCAAGGCTACGCCGGGGAAGCCCTCGCCGCCGCCATGACCCATGCCGGCGCGCTGGGCCGCCAACGCCTCGCCGCGCTGGTCGACGCGCCCAACATGCGCTCGCACCGGATGGTCGAGCGTGCCGGTTTCGCCATGATCGGCACCACGCCCGGTCCCCGGCACACGCTCGTCGCCTATGTGGCGGAGATCGGCCGCCCGGGCTGATCCTGGGCCTGATGCCTACTTGTTGAGAAAGTTGAGCGGAAGGCCGGCGCGCGGCCACTCGCAGCTCACCAGCTTGCCGGTGGTCGACAGGGTGACGAACGCCGTCTTCAGGTCCTTGCCGCCGAAGCAGATGTTGGTGGTGAGGATGTCGGGGAACGGGAAGTGTTCGGTGCCCGAGCCGTCCGCCTTGAAGCTGGTGACGCCGCCATTGATCAGCGTCGCCACGCAGATATTGCCGTCCGCGTCGACCGCCATGGAATCGAGCAGCTGGTGGCCCGGCAGGCCGTGCACCAGCCGGTGCGGCTGGCCGTTCAGCTGCTTCTTCGCCTGACCCGGGCCTTCGAGATCGACTGCCCAGAGGCGGCCGGTGGTCGTTTCGGCGAAGTACAGGGTCTTTTCGTCCGGCGACAGGGCGCAGCCATTGGCGGTGATGACGCCGTGGACGATCCGGGTGATCGAGCTGCCGTCGGGCTTCGCGTAATAGACCGAGCTGAGGTCCATGTCCCACTGCCGGCGCTTGCCCAGGTCGGTGAAGTAGAAGCCGCCGGACTTGTCGAACACCAGGTCGTTGGGCCCCTTCAGCCTTTCGCCATCGCATTCGGTGTAGAGCACCCTGATCTCGCCGGTGTCCGGGTTGACCTTTTCGATGCGCCCGCCCCTGTAGTCGTCGGACTGGTTGCCCGGCATCAGGCCGCCGTCCGGCAGCGTGTGCCAGGCGAAGCCGCCATTGTTGCAGATGTAGATCCAGCCGTCCGGCCCCATGGCCGCGCCGTTGGGGCCGCCACCGACCTTGGCGATCACCTCGATCTTGCCGTCCGGCATGACCCGGGACAGCGCGCCGCGCTCGATCTCCACCAGGATGACCGAGCCGTCCGGCATGGCGATGGGCCCTTCGGGAAACCGCAGGCCCGAGGTGATTTCGGTGATCTTCATGATGCCCTCCCGGTTCGGCGCCCGCCTAGGCGAACGCGATCTCTTCCTGGTACCAGCCGGCGCCGATGATCTTCATCGACTGGTTGTTCGGCTGGCGCTTGTCCCAGCCCTTGGGATCGGCCTGATAGGCGTCGAGCACCTTCTGCGCCGCGACCGCGTCATCGCCCTCGAATTCATAGATGGTGATGTAGCCGGCCGGCGGTTCACCCAGGAAACCCTTCAGCGACTTAAAGCAGCGTACCGCGGTGACGTTCGGGCAGTTGAAGGTGTCCTCGACGTGATTGCCCAGATACCAGTCGCGGAACGCCTGGATGTGGTCGTCGGTCTTCGGCTCGATCAGGCCGATCAGCACCAGCTTGCCCATGATATCTCTCCCGTTTCATTCATGAGTGAAGGTTGCGGGAGCGTAGGCGAGCCCCACCGCTTTGACAAGCGAGCCTACAGCACGACCTCCCGCACCGGGTCCGATCCGTCCCAGCCCGTGGCGGCGTTGATCAGCATGGTCTGGAAATCGACCAGGTCCTGGCGCTTTTCCACCAGCTCGACCATCACGCCCAGGTCGGCGCGGGTGTCCATATAGGCGAAGCGGCCGCCGATGTCGGGCGCGCCGCCGGTGGTCACCGCCGGATAGCCGAGCAGCTCGTATTTCAGCTTCACCGCGTCGAAGTCGTCGACCCAGACGCCGACATGGTGAAAGCCGCCCTTGTCCGGGCCGAACACGTCGCGGTAGGCGCTCGGGCTGTCGTCATGCTGCTGGATCAGCTCGATCTCGATGTCGCCGGCCTGCGCCAGCGCGAACGAAGCGTCCAGCCTGGCCGGTTTGCCGCGATAGGTGATCTCGCCCGCGTCGAGATGCCGGTAGATGTAGAACGGCCCGACGCCCAGCTTGGCGGTCCAGCGCTGCAGCGCCGCGTCGATATCCGGCACCACGTAGGAATTCTGGAACACCTTCAGGCCCAGCGGCAGGTCGATCATCGGTTTTCTCCCGTTCTTTCCTCAGTCTAAGCCCAGCCGTTCGGCCTCGGCCAGTTCTTCAGGCGTATTGATGTTGAAAAACGGATCGATCGGCGCCATCGGGAAGTCCGCCGCCCGCGCGCCGACCCGCTCGGCCCATTCCCCGGCCTTGCGCCCGCCGCCCGCCAGGAAGTGCGCCAGACTGTCGCGCAGCCGCATGTGGAACAGGCCGGCGACCGGATGCAGCCTGCCGCCCGACGACGCCACCGCCGACGGCGCGTCGCCCACGGCCGCATGGAGGCGCGCCACCAGGTCGCGCGGCAGGAACGGCGAATCGCAGGGCGCGGTAACGACCCAGCCGAACGACGGCGCATGCGCCGCCGCCCAGTCCATGGCGGCGAGCAGGCCGGCGAGCGGTCCGGGATAGGCATCGACCGTGTCGCCAATCACCGGCAGCGCGAAGCGCTTCCAGCGGTTCGGGTCGCCATTGGCGTTGAGCATCAGCCGGTCCACCTGTGGCGCCAGCCGGTCGATGACATGGCGCAGCACCGGCTTGCCCGCGAGCGGCAGCAGCGCCTTGTCGCCGCCTCCCATGCGGCGCGACAGGCCGCCCGCCAGGATGACGCCGAGCACGCCGCTTGTGGCTGTATTTTCCATGCCCCACCCCTAAGATAGCCCAACTATAGCGGGGAGCGGCCCTAATGCACGTGATCGGCATCGTCGGCTGGAAGAACAGCGGCAAGACCACGCTGGTCGTCGAGCTCGTGCGCCTGCTCACCGGCCGCGGCCTCAGGGTGGCGACGGTCAAGCACGCCCATCACGATTTCGATATCGATCATCCCGGCAAGGACAGCTACCGCCACCGAGAGGCGGGCGCCACCGACGTAATCGTCGCCTCGGGCGCGCGCTGGGCGCAGGTGCACGAGCTGCGCGGCAGCTCCGAGCCGGAGCTGGCCGACCTGCTGCCCCGCCTCTCGCCCGATACCGACATCGTGCTGGTGGAAGGCTTCAAGCGCGACCCGCACGACAAGATCGAGGTGGTACCGGCCGATTTCGACGGCAGGTTGCTGACCCTCGACGATCCCCACGTGATCGCCCTCGCCAGCGACGCGCCCGACCTACCGCCCGTCGCCGTGCCGGTGCTGCGCCGGTCGGACCCGGCGCAGGTGGCGGACTTCATCCTTAGGCATCTGCGCCTCGGAACCGTTTGACGGGCGGGGACCGGCGCCTATATCAACCGGCCATGCTCGATGCCCTCTACAACAAGGACGTGCTGCGCCGCGCCGCCACCATCGGCCGGACCGGACGCCTTGCCGCGCCCGACGCCAGCGTCACCCGCGTCTCGCCGGTCTGCGGCAGCCGGATCACGGTGGACGTGACCGTGACGGACGGCGTGGTGAGCGACTACGCCCAGGACGTCCACGCCTGCGCGCTGGGCCAGTCGTCGGCAGCCGTGCTGGCCGAAAAAGTCGTGGGGCGCGAAGGGGCCGAGTTGCGCGAGGTGGCCAGGAAACTGCGCGCCATGCTGGTCGACGGCGCGCCGCCGCCCGACGGCGACTGGGCCGGCCTCGCGATCCTCGCCCCGGTGCATGAGCACAAGACCCGCCACGGCGCGGTCATGCTGCCCTTCGAGGCGGTGATCGATGCGATTGCCGAGGTGACGGGCGAGGATGGAGTTGCAGCTGGCGAGCAGTTGACCAAACGGAGCAGCTGACGAAGCCGTCGTAAACTTCCCCGTCATTGCGAGAAGCGAAGCGACGAAGCAACCCAGAAGCGCCAACGCTACGCCTCCAACGCCTAGGTTGCTTCGCTACGCTCGCAATGACGACTGAGAAAAATCGGGACTACAACCACTATTGCAACCCTAGCTCACCTGGCGTTCGCGGCCGGCCCAGTAGGGCTCGCGCAGGACGTGTTTCATCAGCTTGCCGGTGCCGTTGCGCGGCAGCTCGGCGATGAACTCGACCGATTTCGGCACCTTGTAGCCGGCGATGTGGCCGCGGGCGAACATAATCAGCTCGTCGGCGGTCAGCGTCTGGCCGGGCTCCAGCACGACGATGGCCTTCACTTCCTCACCCCAACGGTCGCTGGGCACGCCGATGACGGCGGCTTCCTTGACGGCCGGGTGCTCGTAGAGCGCGCTTTCCACCTCGGCCGAGTAGACGTTCTCGCCGCCGGTGACGATCATGTCCTTCAGCCGATCCTGGATGTAGACGTAGCCTTCCTCGTCCATCCGGCCCACGTCGCCGGAATAGTACCAGCCGTCGGCGTCGAGCACCTGGGCCGTGGCTTCGGGGTTCTTGTAGTAGCCGACCATGGGCGCGGCGGTGCGCAGCGCCACTTCGCCGGCCTGGCCGCGCGGCAGCTCCTTGCGGGTGACCGGATCGACGATCTTCATCTCGTGCAGCTCGCCCGGCTTGCCGCAGCTCTTCATCTTCTCGGTCGGCACCAGCGTGTGGTCGGCCGGCTCGAGGAAGGTGGCGCTGCCGCCGATCTCGGTCATGCCGTACATCTGCAGGAAGCCGCAGCCGATGATCTCCACCGCCTCGCGCATCAACTCGGGCGGGATCGGCGAGGCGCCGTAGGAGATCAGCTTGATTGAACTCAGGTCGGCGCCCTGCTTGGCCTTGTCGAGCAGGATCTTGAGCACCGCCGGCACCATGAAGATCTTGGCAACCTTGTATTCCAGCACCGCGTCGACCATGCGCTGCACGTCGAAATCAGGATGGATGACCAAGGTCGTGCCCATGCGCAGGCCGCCCAGCACCGAACCGTTGCCGCTCAGGTGGAAGTTGGGCGCGATGCACAGCGCGACTTCGTCGGGATTGTATTCCTTGTAGGTGCCCTTGAGCGGCTCCGGATCGGGCGGCACGCCGGTCCAGCCCAGATAGGCGGCCTCGTTGGGGATCATCACGCCCTTGGGCTTGCCCGTGGTGCCGCTGGTATAGAGCTGCACATAGACGTCGCGCGGGGCGACCTTGATTTTCGGGTCGGTGGCGGACTGGGCGTCGCGCCAGGCGGCGAAGTCGCCCCAGTTCTTGTAGGGTCCGTCCATCACCAGCACGGTTTCCAGCTTGGGCAGGCCGTCGATCAGGGTCTCGACGAGGCCGGCGAACTCGCGGCCGACGATCAGCACCTTGATGTCGGCGTCGTCCATGACATAGCGGACCTCGGGCGGCGCCAGGCGCCAGTTCACCGGCACCAGCACGGCGTTGGCCTTGTTCACGCCCGCCATGATCTGCGGATGGTAATCCGAGTTCTTGCCGTAATAGCCGACCCGCTCCTGCTGCTTGACACCGAGCTTGGCAAGGCCGTTGGCGATCTGGTTGCTGTAACGGTCCACCTGCGCGAACGTGGTGACGCGATCGTCGAAGATGGTCGCCACCTTGTCCGGCGTATGTTCGGCGTGATAGCGCACGCTGTCGCCGACGTTGAACGCCTCGTTCATCTGGTACTCAGGCATGACAGCCGCTGCTCCCGTTAAGTCCGTCTTCCCATGGGGCGGGATTTTAACGAGAAGTCGCCGGCCCGCAACCAGCTACCTCGCATGTTCCCGTTCGCCCTGTTATTTAGCGAGTCGAGGGAGAAATACCATGAATCTGCTGATCTACGCTCCAGCTTACGAACGCCTCCGCGACCGGATGCCCGAGGGGGTGACGCCGCTGCTGCTGCACCCCGATGAGTCGTTGACCCTCAACGGCCGGAAGGTGGCGCCGGAAGACGCGCACTTCGACATCGCCTGGGCCTCGACCGACCTCTATGTGAAGGGTCCCGGCCGCGCGGCCTTCGGGCTGCTGACCGCCGCCAAGGGGCTGAAATGGTTCCAGTCCGGCGCCGCCGGATTCGACCACCCGATCTTCGCCAGGGTCGCCGCAACCGGCACCATCATGACCCGAAGCGACGCCCAGGGCATCGCCATCGCCGAGTTCGTGCTGGCGCGGACCCTGGAGGCGTTCCAGGACGCCGCCGGCCGCGCCGCCAAGCAGACGGCGCATGAATGGGACCGGCATCCGTTCCGCGACGTCTGGGGCACCACCTGGCTGGTGATCGGCTACGGCGCCATCGGCCGCGAGATCGGCATCCGCGCCCGCGCCTTCGGCGCAAGGGTGATCGGCGTCCGCCGCACGCCGTCGGCCAACGATCCGGCCGATGAGATGATCACGCCGGACCAGGTGCTGAAGGCAGCGCCCCGCGCCGACGTCGTCGTGCTGGCCGCGCCCCATTCGGACGACACCGACAAGCTGGTGAACGCTGGATTCATCGCCGCGATGAAGGACCGCGCGGTGTTGGTCAACATCGCCCGCGGCCGGCTGGTCGACGAGGCCGCGCTGCTCGCCGGCCTCGACGCGGGCAAGCCGTGGATGGCCATCCTCGACGTGTTCGAGAAGGAGCCGCTGCCGGCCGACAGCCCGTTCTGGGATCATCCCCGCGTCATGCTCAGCGCCCACTGCGCCGCCGACAGCCCCATGAACATCGCCCGCGGCGACGAGGTTTTCCTCGGCAACCTGACGCGCTATCTGAAGGGCGAACCGCTGCGGCTGGTGGTGGACGACATCAAGGGCTGAACCCGGCGCAAGAGAGCCCGCCGGGAGCACCGGTTGACGGTGTTACCGGGCAGGCCCACAATAGGACAACCTCAGGGACTCTGGAGACGAGACACATGGTACAGCAGCAATCCGTGGCGATGAAGGTGGACCGCGCCGCCTTGGCGCCCTTCGACCGCGACGCGATCTCGGCCGCGGAATGGCAGATCCGCGTCGACCTGGCCGCGACCTACCGGCTGGTCGCGCTGTATGGATGGGACGACCTAGTGTTCACCCACATTTCGGCTCGGGTGCCGGGGCCGGAGCATCACTTCCTGATCAATCCCTACGGCCTGGGCTTCGACGAGATCACCGCGTCGAGCCTGGTGAAGATCGATCTGGAGGGCAAGCCGCAGCATTCGACCCCGCACTACGTCAACGCCGCCGGCTTCACCATCCACAGCGCCATGCACATCCACAGCCCAGACGCCAACTGCGTCATCCACACCCATTCGCCCGACGGCGCGGCGGTGGCGGCGCAGGACCACGGCCTGCTGCCGGTGTCGCAGAACGCCATGGTGCTGTGGGGCGACATCGCCTATCACGACTATGAGGGCGTGGCGCTGGACATCACCGAGCGCGAGCGGCTGGTCGCCGACATGGGCGCCAAGCACTGCATGATCCTGCGCAACCACGGCCTGCTGACCATGGGCAAGTCGTGCTCGGACGCGTTCATGCGGCTGTATTATCTGGAGCGCGCCTGCACCTATCAGGTCCGCGCCCTGTCGGCCGGCGTCGCGCACCTGAACATGCCGAATCAGGGCGTGCCCGAGCACACGGCGGAAATGGTGCAGTGGAGCTTCGACGGCGGCACCGCCAAGATCGGCTGGCCCGCGCTGCTGCGCAAGCTGGACCGCGAGAACCCCGGCTACGACGCCTGAACAAGCTTGTCGACAACGCAGGAAAAGGGGAGCCGCGAGGGCTCCCCTGAACCTGCGTCTGTACCGGCCGCTTACTTGCGATCGACCGGCTTGTCCTGGGCCTTGTCCATCTCGCGTTCGCCGGCCTTGCCGACGCTCTCGACGTCCTTGCCGGCGCCCTGCACGGTGTTGCAGGCACCCAGGGCCGCGACAACGGCCACGATCATCAGCTTCTTGATGGTATCCGACTTCATGATTCAACCTCCTAGGATGTAACGGTAGTATCGCCTCCACGTCCCGTCAGGGAGGCAGCACGAAGTCATAACGCCGCAGCCCGGGAATAGTTCTGCGCCGGTGAAAATTTCGCGGTAGCCTGGCACCAAGGAAAGGGCCGCGCCCGCCGATTGGCGCGCGCGGCCCGATCGATGCCCGGACGGCGCGGCTCACATGCCCTCCTTGGCCTTGTCCAACGTCCGCTCTCCGGCCTTGCCGATGCTCTCGACATCCTTGCCGGCGCCCTGCACCGTGTTGCACGCGGCGACCAGGGTCACCAGCGCGACGACGGCGAGCTTTTTGATGGTTTCGGTCTTCATGTCCTGCCCTCCAGGTTGTTGCTTCTTGGAACCAGCCCCGAAACTGTGGGGCACACGAAACCGGCGATCAACGCCGGTATTGCGGCACCAGTTCTCCTTTACGAAAACTTTAGGCTAGAGTGGTGCCGCAAACGAGGAATTGGAGGCGGAATTGGACGTTTTTGAGGCGATGGAAACCTGCCGCGCCGTGCGGTTTTTCAAGAAGGACCCGGTGCCGGACGAGATGGTCGACAAGATCCTGTACGCGGCCACCCGCGCACCCAGCCCGGGCAACTCGCAGGGCTGGGACTTCATCGTGGTCACCGACCGGGCGATCAAGCAGAAGCTGTCGGAGAAGGTCACCGAAGTGATCGACGCCACGGTGGCCGGCATCCAGAAAAGCATGGGCGGCCTCGACGCGCTCGACGACGTCAACCGCCGCATGCTGCAGGGGACGCAGAACATGGCGCGCACCCTGGGCGACATCCCGGTGATCATCCTGGTGTGCGGCAAGAAGATCTACCCGCCACAGGCGCCCAGCGAACAGTTCGTCTGGTCGGCGCTCTATCCGGCGGCGCAGAACATCACGGTGGCCGCCCGCGCGCTGGGTCTCGGCACCTGCTTCACCACCTACCAGAACACCTGTGAAAAGGAGCTGCGCGAGCTGCTCCACATCCCGCCGGATGTGTATATCGCCGCGTTCATCCCGGTCGGCTGGCCGGCGATCAATTTCGGCCCGCTGGCGCGCCGCCCGGTGAGCGATTTCGTGCACAGGAACGGCTGGCAGGGCGATTTGCGGGGCTAACCCGTCACGCGGATGAGTGACCGGGTGAAGGGTTAGGGTGCGGGTGGCCGCGAAGCGGCTCCTCTCGCCGATGGCAGGGGGTTTGTTCCCTAAGTTGACGCCTATGGGAAACAAGTCCGAGGTGACAAGGAGGAGAGGAAACAGCCTGTCTCGCTCGCAGCGCCACCTCGACGCATCCCAGCCGTTCGCTGAATTCCCTTGTTATCAGGCCCGGCATCGCCAACATAACGCGCCACGCTAGACGTCATCCAGCCGGGAGCGGGCGAGAAGCCCGGATGATGCCATGAACACCACGGTTCTCGAGTTGAAGCCCGGTATTGGGCGGCCCAAGGGCAACCTGAAGCCGCTCAACGTCACCGAGATCGATCCGTTCATCGATCTGAAGGCCGAGATCGACCGGCTGCGCACGGAGCGCAACGCCGTCATCCTGGCCCACTATTATCAAGAGGGCGACATCCAGGACATCGCCGACTTCGTCGGGGACTCGCTCGACCTGTCGCGCAAGGCCGCCGCGACGGACGCGGACGTGATCGTGTTCTGCGGCGTGCGCTTCATGGCCGAGACCGCGAAGATCCTGAGCCCGCAAAAGACCGTGCTGCTACCCGACATGAAGGCCGGCTGCTCCCTGGAAGATTCATGTCCGCCCGACCAGTTCCGCAAGTTCCGCGAGCAGCACCCGGACCACGTCTCGCTGACCTACATCAACTGCTCGGCCGAGGTGAAGGCGCTGTCCGACATCATCGTGACCTCGAGCAACGCCGAGTACATCGTCAACCAGATCCCGAAGGACAAGCCGATCCTGTTCGCGCCGGACCGGTTCCTCGGCGGCTATCTCGCCAAGAAGACCGGCCGCGACATGCTGCTGTGGCAGGGCTCCTGCATCGTCCACGAACAGTTCTCGGAACGCGAACTGGTCAAGCTGATGGGCGAGCACCCCGGCGCGCCGGTCATCGCCCATCCGGAGTGTCCCGGCCACATCCTGCAGCACGCCGACCATGTGGGCTCGACGTCGTCGATCCTGAACTATGCGCTGACGTCGGACGCCGACACCTTCATCGTCGTCACCGAGCCGCACATCATGCACCAGATGCAGAAGAAGGCGCCGCACAAGACCTTCATCGGCGCGCCCAACGACGACGGCAAGTGCAACTGCAACAACTGCCCGTTCATGGCGCTGAACACGATGGAAAAGCTCTATCTGTGCCTCGCCAACATGACGCCGCAGATCGAGGTGCCGGAGGACATCCGGTTGAAGGCGCTGCGCTCGGTGCAGCGCATGCTCGACATGTCGCCGCCAGTGCAGCCCGCGAAAAATGCCTGAGCCATTGCCGCTGTCGCGGGAGGCGCTCGACGACTTCATCACCCGGACGCTCGCCGAGGACGTGGGCACCGGTGACGTGACCGTCGAGGCGACGATTCCCGAAGCCGCCCGCTTCCGCGCCCGGATCGCCGCGCGCGAGACGCTGGTCGCCGCCGGCCTGCCGGTCGCCATCGCCATCGTCAAGCGGCTGGCGCCCGACGCGACGGTCGAAGTCCTGGTCGAGGACGGCAAGACAGCCCGACCGGGCGACACGGTGGTGCGCATCGAAGGCCCGGCCCGCGCCCTGCTGACCGCCGAGCGGTCGGCGCTCAACATCCTGCAGCACCTGTCGGGCGTGGCGACGCTGACCCGGTCCTATGTGGACCTGATCGCCGGCACCAGGGCGAAGCTGCTGGACACGCGGAAAACCATTCCCGGCCTGCGGGTGCTGGAGAAATACGCGGTGAAGATGGGCGGCGGCACCAACCACCGCATGGGCCTCTATGACGCCGTGCTGATCAAGGACAACCACCTCGCCGTGGCCGGTGGCGTGACGGCGGCGGTCAAGGCTTGCCGGGCGCATACCGGCCTGAAGGTGCAGGTGGAATGCGACACGCTCGACCAGGCCCGCGAGGCCATCGCCGCCGGCGCCGACAGCCTGCTGCTCGACAACATGACCCTCGACCAGCTCCGCGAGGCGGTCGGTTTCTCGACCGTGCCGCTGGAAGCCTCCGGCGGCGTCAACCTGCAGACCATCCGCGCCATCGCCGAAACCGGCGTCGACTACATCTCCGTCGGCCGCCTGACCCAGTCCGCCCCGGCCATCGACCTGGGCATGGATTTCGAGGCCATCGGCTGAACCACGACGTCACTCCCGCCTGGCGTCACGTCCGCTCGTCATCGAACCCGATGAACACGGCGGCCTCGTCTAACGGCTTGCGGCGAGAAACCACCGCATTCGCTGGAAATGAGTCGTCGGGATAGCCCATGGCGACGCAGGTCATGATGACCTGGTCGTCGGGTATCCGGGCATGCTCGCGCACCACCGGAGACTGCATGATCCCCTGGCTGTTGAT
>JBKJNE010000224.1:0-6934 GCA_046596015.1 Alphaproteobacteria bacterium | reverse complement strand
ATTTGCGCTCCATGGGCACCCAGGTGATTGCCATCGGGCTGGTCATGGGGGCTGGTATCGCCACCTTCGTGATGAGCACGGGCCTCATCGACTCGCTCGGCACGACCCGGCGGCTCTACTACGAGGAATTCCAGTTCGCGGATGTCTTCGTGGGTGTCAAGCGCGCGCCCGAGGGGCTGGCGAGGCGGTTGGCCGACATTCCCGGCGTGCGGCAGGTCGAGACGCGAGTAACGGTGGGTGCGACCCTGGATGTGCCGGGCATGCGCGAGCCGGCGACGGCGTTGCTGACCTCGTTGCCCGGGGGGCGCCAGCCCGCCTTGAACCGGTTGTACCTGCGCGCCGGCCGGCTGGTCGAGCCGTACCGCGAGAATGAGGTCGTGATCGGCGATGCCTTCGCCGAGGCTCATGGAGTTGGACCCGGAGACCGGATTTCCGCGCTGATCAGCGGCCATAGGCGCGAACTGGAAATCGTCGGTGTGGCGATCTCCCCCGAATTCGTCTACGCGCTGCCGCCGGGTGCCCTGTTCCCCGACAATGAGCGCTTCACCGTGATGTGGATGGGGCGCGATGCGCTGGAAGCCGCCCACGACATGGATGGAGCCTTCAACGACGCGGTGCTGTCGCTGATGCCCGGCGCGTCCGAAGCCGATGTGCTCGACGCCATCGATGCCCTGACCCGCCGGTATGGCGGTCAGGGCGCCTATGGGCGGCGCGATCATACCTCGGACATGTTTCTGCGCAGCGAGCTGGACCAACTCGCGGTCATGGCGATCATCCTGCCACTGATCTTCCTGGTGGTGGCGAGCTTTCTGCTGCACACGGTGCTGTCGCGCCTGATCGGCCTGGACCGGGAGGAGATCGGCACGCTAAAGGCGTTCGGCTTCAGCGATAGGGAGGTGGGATGGCATTACGCCAAGTTTGCCGGCGCCATCGCCCTGTTCGCGGCCGTCACCGGGATTGGCGCGGGCGCATGGTTCGGACACTCCATGGCCGAGATGTACACCGCGTTCTACCGCTTTCCGGCGCTGCACTACACGCTTGCGCCTTGGGTGCTGGCGGTCTCGCTCGTCCTCAGCTTCGGTGTCGCCTTTCTCGGCGCCCTGGCCGCGATCCGGCGGGTCATGCGGTTGCTGCCGGCCGAGGCCATGCGTCCCGAACCGCCGCCCGCCTATCGTCCGCTGCTGCTGGAGCGGCTGGGAGTGGCATACCTGTTGTCGCCGTCCGCTCGAATGGTGTTGCGGCACCTGGAGAGGCGATGGCGCCGCTCGGCGCTCACCTGCTTCGGCATCGCCATCGCGCTGGCTACATTGATCGCGTCCAGCTTCGCGCTCGATACCATCGATTTCATGCTCGACGTCCAGTTCAACGGCGCGGAACGCGAGGATATCGCAGTGTCGCTGACCGAGCCGCAATCGCTTCGGGCGGTGTATGACATCATCCACCTGCCCGGGGTGATGCGCGCCGAGCCTTACCGTGCCGTGCCGGTCAAGCTGCGGCTGGAGAACCGGATGCGGCGACTGGCCGTCCTCGGCATGCGACCGGGCGGCGACCTGCACCGAGCGCTCGACCGTCGCCAGCAGCCGGTCAGTCTCCCGCCGGACGGAATTGTGATTTCGGACATGCTGGCCCGCCTGCTGGCGGCGTCGCCCGGCGACACGCTGACCGTCGAGGTGCTGGAAGGCCGGCGGCCCGTGCGCCAAGTGCGCATCACCGGCATCGCAGAGCAGTATGTGGGGACCGCCGCCTATATGGACCTGGACGCGTTGAACCGCATGCTGCTGGAAGGTCCGACCGTATCAGGCGCTTGGCTCAAGGTGGACGGCGACCGGACCGGCGTATTCTACGACGCGATCAAGCGGACGCCGGCCATCGCCGGCCTGTCGATCCGCGCGGCCGCGATCAGCGGCTTTAACGAGACACTCGCGGAGAATCTGCTGCGGATGACCGTGGTCAATGTCATCTTCGCCTCCATCATCGCCTTCGGCGTGGTTTACAACTCCGCGCGGATCAGCGCGTCCGAGCGGGGCAGGGAGCTGGCAAGCATGCGTGTACTGGGATTCACCAGGGGTGAAATATCCGCCATTCTGCTCGGCGAACTGGCGATCCTGGTGGTCATCGCGCTGCCACTCGGCATGGGCATAGGGTATCTTCTGGCCCGCATGTTGGTGGAAAGTCTTCAGACCGAACTGTTCACGCTGCCGCTGGTCATCGACCGTTCCACCTTCGGCTGGACGGCGCTGGTGGTGGTCGTAGCTGCTTCGCTGTCCGCGCTGGTCGTGCGCCGACGCCTCGATAGGCTGGATCTGGTTGCTGTCCTCAAGGCGCGGGAGTAGGTATGGCCAACAGCGGAACGGCCATCCGGAAAGCCGGGCGATGGATCAAGTGGATCGCGGTCGGCGCGGTCGTTGCCATCCTGCTCTATCTTGCCTTCGCGCCTCGGCCGGTCCAGGTCGATCTGCGCGAAGTAAGCCGCGGACCCTTGGAAGTGTCGGTTACCGCCGAGGGTCGGACCCGTATCCACGATATCTTCACGGTGTCGGCGCCGGTCAACGGCCGACTCAAGCGCGTTACCCTGGAACCGGGCGACCCGGTCACCGCAGGGGAAACGGTGGTCGCGATATTCGAACCAGCCATGCCGGAATTCCTCGACCGGCGCTCCGCCCAGCGATCGCGCGCGCGGCTGGATCAGGCAAAGGCTTCAACGGCCCGCGCCAAGGCTGATCTGGATCTGGCGCGAACGGAATGGGAACGGGCCAAGGCATTGGCTACCGGTACCAGCATCACGGCGCGCGAGCGCGACCGTCGCCGTGCGGAGTTCGAGATGGCCAACGCCGCCTTCCAGGCCGCCAGGGCCGACCAGGCGGCCGCTCAGGCCGAGTTGATCGTGCCAACCGAAGAGGCAGGCGAACAGGCCGAGGGCTGCTGTCTGCGGATGGCGGCGCCCGTCAGCGGTCGGGTACTGCGCGTCATGGAGGAAAGCGAGCGGGTCATGACCGCCGGTATGCCGATCCTCGAACTGGGCGACCCGCGTGAGTTGGAAGTGATCGTCGACCTGCTGTCCCAGGACGCGGTGCGCGTGCGGGCGGGCCAGCCGGTCAGGATCGAGAACTGGGGCGGCGATGGTGTCCTGAATGGAACGGTGCGCTATGTGGAACCCTCCGGCTTTACCAAAGTTTCCGCCCTGGGCGTCGAGGAGCAGCGGGTCAACGTGGTCATCGACATCACCGATCCTCCCGGCCGATGGTCCAGTCTGCTAGACGCCTACCGAGTCGAACCCCGCATCATCGTCTGGTCCAAGCCGGACGTGACTACCGTGCCCATCGGCGCGCTGTTCCGCCATGGGGGTGCCTGGGCCGTCTACCGCGTCGACGGCATGCGCGCGGCGCTTTGGCCGATCCGCGTCGGTCAGCGAAGTAGCGAGGCTGCCGAAGTGATCTCCGGACTGAAGCCAGGCGATCTGGTGATCGGCCACCCGAGCGAGGAGGTTGGTGACGGCAAGCGGGTGAAGCAGCGCGAGGGGGTGCAACCCTGATGCAGGAGAAGGAGCTCCGGCTGGCGATCGTATGCGGCGGCGGCATCTCAATGGATTAGCAAGTGTTGCTTCTGGTTCCACGACCAGCCGCTTTCCCTATACGCTCCCCTTCCCGTCCCGCCGGACGGTGATAGACTCCGGTCTCTGGACCTGAACATGAAGGGGAGCATCAGGATGGCCGATTACAACCCGTTCGCCGAGAACACGCTCAACAACCCGGCGTCGGCCTATGGCTATCTGCTGACCGAGAAGCCGGTCCACTACTTCGCCGACTACGACCCGCCGTTCTACACGCTGACGCGCCACGCCGACCTGGAAGCGGCGCTCAGGGACATCGAGCTGTTCTCCAGCGAATTTGGCCAGGGGCCGCGCTTCACGCCGCCGGGCGGCATGCTGTCGGACCCGCCGCAGCACACCTTCTTCCGCAGGCTGGTGCAGCAGGCGTTCACGCCGGCCGCGATCCGCGCGCTCGCCGCCCGGATCGAGGCGCTGGCCGAGGATTTGCTCGACGCGGTCGAGGACCGCGACCGCTTCGACGTGCATGACGACTACGGCTTCCCGCTGCCCGTCATCATCATCGCCGAGCTGCTCGGCGCGCCCGGCGCGGACATCGCGCAGTTCAAGAAGTGGTCGGACAGCTCGGTCGAGGCCATGGGCGCGTCCGACCCGACGCCGTGGCTCGCCGATCTGGAGGCCATGGGGAACTACGTCCTGCGCCAGATCCAGGCGCGGCGCGAGATGGCCTCGCCGCCCGACGATCTGATCACCCGGCTGGTGCAGGCGGAAAGCGACGGCGCGCGGCTCGCCGACGACGACATCCAGAGCGTCATCCGCCAGTTGCTGGTCGGCGGCAACGAGACCACCACGTCGCTGATCACCAACGTGGTCTGGCGCCTGCTCGAGCGCCGCGAGCTGTGGGAGCGCGTGGTGGCCGACCCGTCGCTGGTCGACCGGGCGATCGAGGAGAGCCTGCGCTACGATCCGCCGGTGCTGGGCCTGTTCCGCAACACCACCCGCGACGTGACCATGCACGGAGTCCGCATCCCCGAAGGTTCCAAGGTGATGATGCACTACGCGGCGGCGAACCGGGATCCGGCGGTGTTCGAGGATCCGGACACCTTCTCCCTCGACCGGCCGTCCAAGCGCCACCTCGCATTCGGCCTCGGTGTGCATTTCTGTCTTGGCTCGGAGTTGGCGCGCATGGAGGCGCGCACCGCGCTGAGCGCACTGGTGAAGCGGTTCCCCGATGTGCGGCTGGAGAATTCGGGTAGCCGGATCAAGCCGTTCTTCCTCTGGGGCCGCCGCCGTCTGCCGGTGCGGCGCGGATAGAGCGCTTTCAGCCAAGGCGGCATCGCCTTGGCGCCCGAAAGCCGCGGTGATGAATGCTGGAGCGGCTCAGTATCAGCTTAAACCGCTCCAGCCCGCATACCAGGGCACCTTCGCCTCCGCCATGCGTTGATTTCCCCGGCACCGCGTGGCCTGATGCGCGGGCTCGGGGAGGAACCGTGACCGACCTTCACCTTTCGGACCAACGCTGATGCAGGAGAAGGAGCTCCGGCTGGCGATCGTGTGCAGCGGCGGCATCTCGCTGGCCGTCTACATGCACGGCATCGCCAAGGAGATACTCAAGCTGGCGCGGGCGTCGAAGCTCTATCATTCGGTGCATGACGCCAACCAGAAGCGCGAGCGGCGTTTCTCGGAACTGCCGCCGGCGCCCGAGCGGGAAACCGACACCGAGGAAGTCTATTTCGACCTGCTGCGCGAGATCGGCGCCGGCCTCGACCTGCGGGTGATCGTCGACGTCATCGCCGGCGCCAGCGCCGGCGGCATCAACAGCGTGCTGCTCGCCCGGGCGCTCGCCCACGACCTGCCGTTCGACGTGCTGCGCGAGATGTGGCTGGCGGGCGCCGACGTGGAGGCGCTGATCACCGAAGGCAGCACCACGGCCTGGAGCGACCGGCTGTTCTGGCCGCTGGTGCGCTGGGTGGCCGGCGACCGGTTCAGCGACATCGAGCTCGACGACGAGGTCGAGGGCAAGCTACGCCGGATGATGCAGCTCGTCCGCCTGCGCCCGCCGTTCGACGGCGAGCGGCTGGTCGACAGCCTGATCACCGCCATGGAGGCCATGGGCAAGCCGAAAAGCGCCATCGACTCGCTGATGCCGAGCGGCCTCAAGCTCGACATGTTCGTCACCCTCACCGACTTCTTCGGCTACGCGCGGTCGATCCCGCTCTACGACCCGCCGCTGATCGAGGAGCGCGAGCATCGCCACCGGCTGCATTTCCGCTACCGGCGCTGGGCCGACGGCCAGGTGGAGACCGACTTCGACCTGGCCTGCATCCCGGCGCTGGCCTTCGCGGCCCGCGCCACCGCCAGCTTCCCGGCCGCGTTCCCGCCGGCCCAGCTCGGCGAGGTCGACCGGGTGCTGCAAAAGCGCGGCCGGAAATGGACCGCCAAGGACAGGTTCCTGCGCGGCAATTTCCGGCCCTACCTTAAGTCCGGCACGGATCCGGAGAAGACCTCGTTCCTCGACGGCAGCGTGCTCAACAACAAGCCGTTCGCGCCGGCCATCGACGCCATCGGCCGCCAGCCCGCCTATCGCCGGGTCGACCGGCGGCTGGTCTACATCAATCCCAGCCCGGGCGACAAACCGCCACCGCCCACCGGCAAGCCGCCCGGCGTGCTGCGCACCCTGAAGGCGGCGCTGTCCGACATCCCGCGCAACGAGCCCATCGCCGACGACCTCGACTGGGTGCAGGAGCTGAACCGGCGCACCCGCTATACAAGCGAGATCATCGAGGCGGCGCGTCCCGACATCGCCGCTGCGGTCGACAAGGTGACCAGGGGCAGGCTCGACCGGCGGCGGCTTACCGACGAGCAGATCGCCCGGTGGCGGGCGCTGTGCAACGCCGAGGCCGCCGAGCAGGCCGGCTTCGCCTACAAGGGCTATCTGCGCCTCAAGCTGCAGGCGGCCGTCGCCCAGGCCGCCAAGATCGTCACCCTGCTCTGCGGCAACGAGCCCGGCACCGCGCAGGCGGGCTTCATCGAGGACGCCCTCAACGCCTGGGCCGCCGTGCGCGGCGTGCTGCCGGCGGGCAACCTGGCGCCGGACGCGCCGGTGACGGGCCGCGGCGCGCCGTCATGGATCAGGCTGCTGCGCAGCTTCGACCTGGAGTTCCGCAGCCGCCGCATCCGCTTCGTCATCCAGGCGCTGAACGCGCTCTACGGGCGGCTCGGCCAGCCCGGCCTGCCGGACCTAGATTCCCACCGGCTCGACTATCTGAAGGGCCGCCTCTACGAGGTGCTGGACGCGCTCCGCGCCCGCGACGGCACGGCGGCGGTCAGCCTGGAAGCGGCGGGCCGGACGCGCGACGTGTTCGGCCCGGCGTTGTCGCATGCCCG
>JBKJNE010000169.1:0-2949 GCA_046596015.1 Alphaproteobacteria bacterium | reverse complement strand
TCGGAATGGACCGCGACGCGGCGCGAGCCGCTCTGCAGCATTCGCAGGATGGTTTCGTCCTCATGCACCAGCAGGTCGCCGGTGCATGAGGACGAAACCATCCTGCGGGTGCTGCAGAGCGGCTCGCGCCGGGTCGCGGTCCATTCCGAGGACGAGCAGCGCATGCGCGACCGCAAGGGTCTCGCCGTCGAGGGGGACGTGCTGACCCATCCGGTCGTCCGCGACGACCAGTCGGCGATCATCGCCACCCAAAGGCTGCTGAAGCTGGCGCGGCAGGCGGGAAGGCGGGTGCACGTGCTCCACATCACCACCGCCGACGAGATCGAGCTGCTGTCGAAGCACAAGGACATCGCCACCGTCGAGGTGACGCCGCAGCATCTGACGCTCGCCGGCCCGGACTGCTACGAGCGGCTCGGCACAAGGGCCCAGATGAACCCGCCGATCCGCGACGCGCGCCACCGCGAAGGCCTGTGGAAGGGGATCGCAGACGGCATCGTCGACGTGCTGGGTTCGGATCACGCGCCGCACACGCTGGAAGAGAAGGCCAAGCCCTATCCGGCCAGCCCGTCGGGCATGACCGGCGTTCAGACGCTGGTGCCGGTCATGCTCGACCACGTCAACGCCGGGCGGCTCAACCTGCAGCAGTTCGTCGATCTCACCAGCGCCGGGCCGGCCCGCATCTGGGGCATGGCCGGCAAGGGCCGCCTTGCGGTCGGCTGGGACGCGGACTACACCGTGGTGGACATGAAAGCGTCAAGGACGATCGAGGACGGCTGGATCGCCAGCCGCGTCGGATGGACCCCGTTCGACGGCCGCAAGGTCTCGGCATGGCCCATCGGCACCATCATCCGGGGCCAGCGCGTGATGTGGGACGGCCAGCTGGCCGATGCCGCCGCGGGGCAGCCGGTGCGGTTCAACGATACCCTGCGGGCTCATGGATAGCCTGCCGATCTTCATCAAGGGCCTGCTGATCGGCATCGTCGTCGCCGCCCCGATGGGGCCGGTCAACGTCCTGTGCATCCACCGCACGCTGACCTGCGGCCGCGTCGCCGGCCTGACCGCCGGTCTGGGCGCGGCGCTGGGCGACGCGGCCTTCGCCCTGGTCGCGGCGTTCGGCATCACGGTGGTCGCTGCGTTCGTCGAGGCGCACGAGGCGTGGTTCCGCGTTCCCGGGGCCGTCATCCTGCTGGCGCTGGGCGTCAAGCTTTGGCTGTCGCATCCCCATTACGAGCAGCGCGAGGCCAACGGCCAGAGCCTGCTGCGCTCGCTGTTCGCCACCTTCCTGCTGACCGTCTCCAACCCGATCACCATTGCCGCGTTCCTCGCCCTGTTCGTCGCCTGGGGCCTGAGCGCCGGGCTGACCATCGCGGCCGCGGCCGAAGTGGTGCTGGGCGTGCTGGCGGGCTCCATGGCCTGGTGGGTGGCGCTGGTGTTCATCATCGGCCTGCTCCACCGCAAGATCGAGGACCGGCATATGCTGCTGCTCAACCGCATCACCGCCGTCGCCGTGGTGCTGTTCGGCATGTATGCGGTGGATTCGGTGACCTTGAAGATCTTCAGTTAGGGGCCGTTTCGGAACATTAATGGCCTTCCGGTAGTTCCCTTCATCGGTGGCGGGCCAGGGCCGCAGTCGGCATGGCCCGGCCCCGTGGAAACGGGAGAACGACCATGCGGAGAAACTTCGGAGCAATCCTGGGCCTGTGCGCGCTCGCAGCCGCGGGCCTGGGCGCCTGCGGCGGCGCGACGCCCTACCAGCCCGCCGCGCAGCCGGGCCGCAATGCGCCCAGCGGCTATGGCTACAGCGAGCAGCGGCTGGAGCAAGACCGGTTCGTCGTCACCTTCAGCGGCAACAGCATGACCTCGCGCCAGACCGTCGAGACCTATCTGTTGTTCCGGGCCGCCGAGGTGACAGTGCAGAACAACTATGACTGGTTTCTGACGACCCAGCGCGGCACCGACCGGCGAACCCGGACGGTGGTCGACCGGGCCTATGGCATCGGTCCCTATCCGTACTGGACGCCTTACTGGCGGTACGGCGGCGCGCGGTACGGCTGGCGCTCCTGGGACCCGTATCTGGGCGATCCGTTCTGGGATTCGGGCGTCGACGTGCGCACCATCGACCGCTACGAGGCCAGCGCCGAAATCGTCATGGGCACCGGTCCACGCCCCGACGATCCGCGCGCCTTCATGGCGCGGGACGTGCTCGCCTCGCTGCAGGGCCGGATCGAGATGCCGCGTTAGGCGTTGTTGTCGATCGGACAGCGGTGATAGCCTGGAGCCTTCACAGGAGCTTCCATGAAGAAGATTCTCACCGCTGCCGTCTTTGTCCTGCTCAGCTCTTCGGTGGTCTATGCCGCCGATGCGGGGATGGACTGCTGCAAGAAGTGCGACTGCTGCGACAAGGATTCCGAGAAGACGCCGGCGCCGCCGTCGGAGTAACCGCGTCTTTTCGACAGGTGCCTACCGCTTGCCCCAGGCGATGAAAAACGGGTTCTCGAAACCCGGCTTGCCGTAGAGGAACGGGGCGCCGTCAATGGTGGTGACCGTACCGCCGGCGGCGCGCAGCACGGCGTGGCCGGCGGCGATGTCCCATTCCATGGTGCGGCCCAGCCGGGGATACATGTCGGCCTCGCCGGCGGCGATCAGGCACAGCTTCAGCGAGCTGCCCGCCGATTTCAGCTCCCTGACGTCGAAATCCTTCAGGAACTCCTCGGTCTTGTAGTCCCGGTGCGAGCGGCTGGCGATGACCGTCAGGCCCTTGTCGGGCACCGGATTGGCGCTAATCGGCGCGCCGTCGCCGGTGGCGCTGCTGCCGAAGCCGCAGAACATCCGGCCGATGGCCGGCGCGTAGACCACGCCGATCACCGGAAGGCCGTGCTCGATCAGCGCGATGTTGACGGTGAACTCGCCGTTGCGGTTGATGAACTCCTTGGTGCCGTCGAGCGGATC
>JBKJNE010000073.1:0-4353 GCA_046596015.1 Alphaproteobacteria bacterium | reverse complement strand
TCAACCGCGCCAAACAATTCGGGGGGAGAGGTTGGTGTCTCCTCTCTGATTGATACCTGGATCATCGTTAGAGAATTAGAAGAAGACGCTGGTAAAAAGCGTACTCGCGGACTTTATATTGTAAAATCCCGTGGCATGGGCCACTCCAGTGACATCCACAAGCTGGTTCTGAGCGACGATGGGATATCGTTGGTCCCCGTGGACACTACTGAAACTCTCAAGACGGTCGATCGGAACGCGTCGGAGACGCAGAAGATTATTGGCAGCTGAAGCACATCGATGACCCCTCCCAACTTCATTGTCGGTATCGGCGGCTCAGCTGGCGCTCTCGCGGCATACAAGGACCTTCTCGACGCCCTGTCGCCTCGGACAGGCATGGCCTTTGTCATCGTGGCGCATCTCTTGCCCAAAGCCAGTAGCCAACTGGCGCTAATTTTGACGCGCCACACGAAGATGAAAGTCATGGTGGCTACCACGGGAACGACGATTCGTCGGAATCATGTTTACGTGATTCCACCAGACGCTGATCTGCTCATTGAAGGCACTGCGCTCAAAGTAATCTCACCGCGCAGCCGGCGAAACAAACAGGTCGATCTGTTCTTTGGATCTTTGGCGGAATCCATGGGGGCGCAAGCGATTGGCGTTATTCTCTCTGGATACGATGGAGACGGTGCTGGAGGCTGCAAGCAGATCAAGGAGAGGGCAGGAACAACCTTTTCCCAAGATACTTCTGCCGAAGTGACCGATATGCCTCGCCACGCGGAAGCCTCTGGAAATGTCGATTTTGTGCTATCACCCGCCAAGATTGCAGATGAACTACACAGAATGGCAAAGGCTGATGTGGCAAAGCGGTGAAACGCTGTGGCGCGCAAAGGATCCATTTGCGCGGCCGGTCGTGGCAGTGTTGTAAAGCCAATCTTTCACCTCGGCATCGACATCTGTGCGGCCGGACACGACCCCCTTGGGCACGCATCTGCCCGACGGTCCTACGGAAACCTAACGGCGGCTACTGGCGAGAGCAGCCGTTCGCGCGCAGGCCAACTAATGGCCGGGACTGGTCGAGGCTTTGTGAAAACGGTATAGCCCAAGGAGATTGCGCAAGTTTGTTGCTAACTGGGGCGTTGCCTTGAATCGTGTTTTGGTAGACCGCGTGCTGAATGGAAATTCCAAATTGGCAACAGCCAATCGGGTTTTCACACAGCCTCGGTCGTTTGCTGCCGCCCCGCCATCTGATTGGCGAACGGCAGCTACCTTGATGTGGCCGCCCGAAACTCGACAGTCCGCTCCCAACCCAAAATCAGACGATGACAGCCCTCCGCACTTATCCCCGCTGCGCTGCAGAACGCCCACCTCGAGTTCTCTGCCCACACGCGCCTGCCGAGATTGGTGCCAAAAGGTACGGTTGCAGTTGGTCGCTAAAGTCCCGGAAAACCTCGACTTTTTCTAACCGAACCTTTTTCGATGAGGTTCGGGTGAAAAGAGACAAAAGCCGTTCAGAGACCGATTTCGGCCTTCTCGGCAGTCTCCGAGGTTCGGTCGGCATCACCAAAACGGCGCGGAAGCTGGGGATTTTTTGCCCTGTAGCGGGCCATCTCATTGATTCGCAATAAGATGTTGGCGGAGAGGATGGGATTCGAACCCACGATACGGCTTTTGGCCGTATAACGGTTTAGCAAACCGCCGCCTTCGGCCACTCGGCCACCTCTCCACCGCCGTTCGTAGCGAAGGGGCGGATGGGTGTCAACGGTTTAGCCCGCCGGTTTAGCCCGCGCCGCGGCATTCATGGATCGTTGAGGTCATCGACGTCGAGCTGGCCGCTGAGCCGGCGCTGCACGTGGGACCACGACATGCCCACGCCCATGACGATGGTGAGGATGATCTCGACCACCACAACGACCATGATGGGCGAGCCCACGTCGACCAGGTCGAAGTCCACCAGCAGCCAGACGAAGACGGCGAACACCGCCACGACCAGCGCGATTCCCAGCAGGCCGAGGGACAGCCAGGTGGCGCGGAAATACACCGCGAAGCCGCCCAGCAGCAGCAGGCCCACCAGTATCTTCAGCGGCACGTTGCCCGCGCCGGCATCGGCGCCCGAGGCCATCACCCAGTGGAAATATGACCAGCCCGTGGGGTTGAAGGTGGCGAACACCAGCGCGGCGGCCGCCAGCCAGCGCACCAGGAAGCCCTTCCAGCTCAACCCTCCCCCGACCGCCATCGCCGGCTCCTACCGCGATTCGGCCGCCGCCATGCCCGTGGTGGCGGGCTTGACGAATTTCAGGGTCATACGGTCGCTCTCGCCGATCTGGACGTATCGCTCGCGGTCCTGGTCGCCCAGGCGCAGCGTCGGCGGCAGGGTCCAGACGCCCTTGGGATGGTCGCGGGTGTCGAGCGGGTTGGCGTTGATCTCGGAATGCTCGACCGCCTGGAAGCCGGCGGCCTCGGCCAGCTTGATCACGTAGTCCTGGGTGACGTAGCCGGTAGCGGCGAGCGGATCCTGCGGCAGCTCGGGATCGCCGCGGTGCTCCTCGACGCCTAGGATGCCGCCGGGCTTGAGCGCCCTGAACATGGCGGCGAACACCTTGTCGGCGAAGCCGCCCGCCATCCAGTTGTGGACGTTGCGAAAGGTCAGCACCATGTCGGCCGAGGCTTCGGGGACGATGTCGATGGTGGCGGGGCCAAGCGTCGCATAGTTCACGGTGCCGTAGACCGCCTTGTTGGCCGCGATCTTGTCCTTCAGCGCCTTGTTCAGCCTGGGGCCGTAGCCCGTGCCGTCGCCCTCCTCGAAGATCGCCGCCGTGTACTTGCCTTTGCCGGCAACGTAGGGCGCGATGATATCGGTGTACCAGCCGCCGCCGGGCCAGATCTCGACCACGTTCATGGCCGGCTTCAGGCCGAAGAACGCCAGCGTCTGCTCGGGATGGCGATATTTGTCGCGCAGGCGGTCCTCGGGCCGGCGCTGCTGGCCGATGACCATGGCCTCCAGCGAGCCTGCGGCGGGTTGCTTCGCGGCGGGCGTTCCATCGGCGGAACCTGGTAGGGGAGTTGGAGGCTGAGGGGCGTCCTGGGTGCCATCGCCGCAGGCGACGAGAAGCGCCGCCGTCAGCAGCGCGGCCAGGGTGAGCGGTTTACGCATGGATCCTCCGGTTTTTCCCGTTTGGACCGGCAGCATAGCCTGACAAACCCGGTCGCGCCACCCGGGGACGGGCGTCCCCGGGAAAAGCCGGATCAGCGGCTCAGCACCCACTCGCGGGCGAGGCGTTGCGCCTCGGCGACCTCGGCCGGGCTCATCAGCTCGGCCAGGTCCGCGCGCTCCTCGCGGGCCCTGGCGTCGCCCAGCATGGCGGCGATGTTGAACCACTTGTGGGCGCGGACATAATCGACCGGCTCGCCATGGCCCGTCGCATAGGCGAGGCCCAGCTCGAAATAGGAATCCGCATCTTCGTTGACAGGCGCGAAGGCAGTCGCCGGCGCGCTGTACGAGACGCTGTGGGTTGTATCGAACATCACTGGTTTCTCCGTGTCTGTCTCTTCACAACACGGATATCCTGCAGCCGGTTCCATGAACGGAATCTTAACAGGATACCGAAATCGTCCTGGGCGCGAAAAAAGGCGCGGCGGCCCGAAGCCGCCGCGCTCTCAGGGGCTTGAACCCCGAAATATCAGGACACGGCCTTCGCCGCCGCCTCGCGTGCCGCCCGGACCTTGTCGTTGGTCTGGTTGAACAGCAGCGCCCGGCGCTCCTTTTCCTCTTCCTCGGTCAGCTTGCGGTCGCCGAACTCCCTGCCGACCTTGCGGCCCTTGTCGACGGCGGGGCGCGCGCCGACCTGGTCGATCCAGCGCTTCAGGTTGGGGAACGGCTCGAGCACGCCCTCGTCGAGGATCCGCGGCAGCAGGAACGCCCATGGCCAGGTGATCATGTCGGCGATGCTGTAGTCAGGGCCGGCCAGGTACTCGTTCACCGAAAGCTGGGCGTCCATCACGCCGGACAGCCGGTCCACCTCGCCGACGAAGCGCCTGGTGCCGTATTCGAGCTGCTCGGGCTTGTCGGTCAGGTTCTTGGCGTAGTTCTTGAAGTGGTTGGCATTACCCATCATCGGACCCAGATTGGCCATCTGCCAGTGCACCCATTGCAGCACCCTGTAGCGGCCGGCGCCGGTCCTGGGCAGGAACTGGCCGGTCTTGTCCGCCAGATATTCCAGAATGGCCCCCGATTCGAAGATCGACAGCGGCGCGCCGCCGCCGATCGGGTCGTGGTCGACGATGGCGGGCATGCGGTTGTTGGGGCTGATGCGCAGGAAGCCGGCCTTGAACTGGTCGCCGCCGCCGATGTCCACGGGGACGATGGTGTAC
>JBKJNE010000044.1:0-4947 GCA_046596015.1 Alphaproteobacteria bacterium | reverse complement strand
ATCGGCCCTGGCGAGATGATCCGTGATGCGCTGGCAAAGCCCGAGGAAGTTATGCGGATACCAGCCGAACGCCGTAGTGCGCAGCATCAGCGTGACGTTGGCGCGCGCGGCGAGACCGGCGAGCGCCCTGGCTGTCCAATCACCGGCCGACAGGCCGTCGATCATCGTGGTTTTCTCGGACAGCAGCGAGCCGCCCATCTCGGACTGCTCGTCACAGAGGAAAACCCTTGCGCCGGTTGCCGAGGCGGCAAGGGTTGCCGCCAGACCCGCGGGGCCGGCACCGATGACCAGCACGTCGCAATGCGCATAGACCTGGGTGTAACGATCGGCGTCGGCCTTTGCCGGCGCGCGGCCGAGACCGGCGGCGCGGCGGATCAGCGGTTCATATATCCTCTTCCAGGCGGCGGGCGGCCACATGAAGGTCTTGTAGTAGAAACCCGCGCCCAGGAACGGCGCGAACACCTGATTGATGGCGCCGACGTCGAAACTCAGCGAGGGCCAGCGGTTCTGGCTTTCCGCGACCAGCCCTTCATAGATCTCGATCTGCGTCGCGCGCATGTTCGGCGTATAATGCGCATCATCGGCGCCGACCCCGACCAGGCCGTTGGGCTCATCGGAGCCGGCGGTGACGATGCCGCGTGGACGATGATATTTGAACGAACGCCCGACCAGATGAACGCCGTTGGCGAGCAACGCCGAGGCCAGTGTATCGCCGGCAACACCCTGGTAGCTCTCGCCATCGAAGCTGAAGCGCACGGGTCTGGCGCGATCGATGCGGCCTCCCGAGCGGGTGCGGAAACGGCCGCTCACCGCCTGGTCGCCTTGCCATCGGGCGACAGCGCCGGCCGCGGTTGCCCCGCGGGATAGCTCGCAGCGATGGTGTCGCTGACGGTGTCCCGCAGCACGTTGAAGAACCGGCCGCAGCCATGCAGATGCCGCCAGCGCTCGGCGTGGCCTCCCCGCGGGTTGGAACGCTCATACAGAAAGGTCGCCCAGGCGCCGTCGTCGATGCTCGCAGGATCGGCGGGGCGCGCGATATGCGCCTCCCCGCCATAGCTGAATTCGAGCTCGGCGCGCGGACCGCAATGAGGACAGGTGATGAGAAGCATGATCGCGAAGTCCTGCGCTCAGTGGGCGACGGCGGCAGCGGCACTCTCGTCGATGAGAATACCGTCGCGGAACCGCTCGATAGTGAAGGGTGAATTGATCCGGTGCGGCTCGTCCCTGGCGATGGTCCAGGCGAACACGTTGCCGGAGCCCGGCGTCGCCTTGAAACCGCCGGTGCCCCAGCCGCAATTCACGTAGAGGCCGGGGACCGGCGTCCTGGCGATGATCGGCGAACGATCCGGTGTCACATCGACGATGCCGCCCCAGTTGCGCAGCATGCGCAGCCGGCGAAACATCGGCACCAGTTCGCAGATCGCATCCAGCGTGTGGTTGGCGATATGCAGCGCGCCGCGCTGCGAATAGGAGGTGTAGGCATCGGTGCCGGCACCAATCACCATCTCGCCCTTGTCCGACTGCGAGATGTAGGCATGGATGGTATTGGACATCACCACACAGGGAAACGCCGGCCTCACCGGCTCCGAGACCAGCGCCTGCAGCGGATAGCTCTCCAGCGGCAGGCGGACGCCGGCCATGCCCAGCACGACGCTGGTGTGGCCCGCGGCAACGACCCCGACCTTCCTGGCGCGGATGAAGCCGCGCGAGGTTTCAACACCTTCGACAGCGCCATTCACGGTGCGGCGAATGCCGGTAACCTCGCAATTCTCGATGATATCGACGCCGCGGGCGTCGGCGGCGCGGGCATAGCCCCAGGCCACCGCGTCATGCCGCGCGGTGCCGCCGCGTCGCTGCAGGGCGCCGCCGAGGATCGGATAGCGCATCGCGCCGCCGACATTCAGCGGCGGACAGAATGCCTTGCACTCCTCCGCGTTCAGCCATTCATTGTCGATGCCGTTGAGGCGGTTGGCGTGTACATGGCGCTTGAAGCTCTGCACATCGTGAGTGTTATGTGCCAGCATCAAAACACCGCGCGGCGAATACATCACGTTGTAGTTGAGATCGTGTGACAGGCCTTCCCACAGCTTCAGCGCATGTTCGTAAAGCGCCGCACTTTCATCGAACAGATAATTGGAACGAATGATCGTGGTGTTACGCCCGGTATTGCCGCCGCCGAGCCAGCCCTTCTCCAGCACCGCGACATTGGTGATGCCGTGCTCCTTGGCGAGATAATATGCGGTAGCGAGCCCGTGGCCACCGGCGCCGACGATGACGACGTCATATTCCGTCCTGGGCTGCGGCGAGCGCCATTGCCGCTGCCACCCGGCATGACCGCCGAGCGCCTGCCTGAACAACGAAAACGCGGAATAGCTTTGCATCGGAGCGGCTCTCACCATGAGGGGCCATGCTGTCGCCTCACCGGCGGTTCGGCGAGGATGCAACAGCTGCGCAGGCAGGACAGAAGCGACATCCGGCGCTATGCCGGCATGACCTCGAACAGGCAGTGGTCGTGGGTGCCTTCGGCCTGGCAGTGGACCTCGCGAGCCGTGAGACCCTGCTTCCAGCCGGCACCCGCCGCGACATATTCAAGTGAGCCTTCGAGCCAGGCCGCGAACATGTAGCAAACCTTGCGGCCGCTGTTGCGATGCGCCTCGTCCACCATGGCGGAATTGCGCAGCCGCACATGCGCGGTGCCGGCCTGCGGCGTCACGTCGAGCACCTCGAATTGACCCCAGCCGCGCTGCGTGATCCGCCGCATGTAATGATGGAACACATCGATGCCGCTCATGCCGTGATGCGCGGCTTCCTTCTCGCACCAGAAATAGGCCGAGCGATACCCGGCGGGCCGCAATATCTCTTCCAACTTCGGCGCCCCCAGCGCCGCTTCCACGGCATAGTGGTTGTTGAGGTAGAAATGCTGCGGCATCAGGATCATCGGCAGCCCATCGACCGACCAGCGTCCGGTTGTGTCATCGACCTGGATATCGATCTGCGGTCTGCCCATGATTCAGGCTCCCCAGACGGTGCGAAGCAGATTGAACCAGTTCTTGCCGATGACGGCCTCGATGCGCGAGGCGCTCCAGCCGCGCTTCTCCATCGCCGCGGTCAGATTCGGCCATTCGCCGATGGTGCGAAGTCCTTCGGGATTGATGACGTCGCCGAAACTGGTCAGGCGGCGGGCGTAACCCTTGTCGTGGGTGATCCAGTCGAAAAATTCCCGGCCATAGCCCTGCGTGAAGTCGGTGCCGATGCCGACATTGCCCTCGCCGCAGATGTTGATGACGTATTCGATCGCCTCGACATAATCATCGACATTGGCGGCAGGACCGCGTTTCAGGAACGGCGGAAACATGGTGACGCCGACGAAGCCGCCGTGATCGACGATGAACTTGAGCTGCGCATCGCTCTTGTTGCGCGGGTGTTCCTTCAGCCCGGCCGGCAGGCAATGCGAATAGGCCACCGGCTGTCTGGAGGCGACAATGACGTCCTCGCTGGTCCTGGCACCGACATGGGAGAGATCGCAGAGGATGCCAAGGCGGTTCATCTCGGCGACCACCTCGCGACCGAAATCGGAAAGGCCGCCGTCGCGGGTCTCATAGCAACCTGTGCCGACCAGGTTCTGCGTGTTGTAGGCCAACTGGATGATGCCGACGCCGAGTTCCTTGAACAGGCCGAGATAGCCGATCTGGTCCTCGATCCCCGAGATGTTCTGCCAGCCGAGGATGATGCCGGTCTTGCCTTCTTCCTTGGCCTTCAGAATGTCGGCGGTGGTGTAGACCTGCTTCAGGATGTCGCCGTGCTCGCGAAACCAGGCCTTCCAGCGCATCACATTGCGCATCGTCCCGGTAAAACCCTCCCAGACGCTGCAGGTGCAGTTGGCCGCGGTCAACCCGCCCTTCCGCATGTCCTCGAACACCGGACGCCCGAAATCGGAGATGATCAGTCCATCGATGACGACCGACGCCGCATGCAGACTGGAGGCCATGTGGTTTCCTTTGGCATTGTAACTGCATCCGCAGTGTAGCGGTGCCTTTGACAGAGTGGTAGCCACCGGGATGAACAACTTCTGCTACGCTGGGCAAAATGCTCGTTCGTCACTGGTTCGAATGGCCGGCGGCCGCTATCACCGCCACTTCGGGGTTGCAGAACGGTGTCCAGAGCAGCAATCTCGCTTCAGCCAGTCGCTCATCCGGCGGTTGTCGACTCACCAACGTTCCGATGGTGTGGGCACTGAGGCCGGCGTTTCGGAGCTGATCTTTCGCCTCAAGAGAGCCGACGATGTCCCCATCAGCGCCGCTATCAGCTAAGATTTCCCTGCTCGACGAAGTGAAGCTGCAGGCTGAGGTGATACTGCCGATGCTGCGGGCGCTGCGCACCGAGATCGGCAAGGACAAGGCCGACAGGATCGTGGGCGATTCGCTGCGCCAGTGGGCACGCGATCTCTATCATCGCATCGGCGAAGCCAAGTCCGGCACACCGCGCCAGAAGTGGGACGCAGTCTGGGCCGAGGACATGAGACCCCGCATCGGCGATGCCGTCGACCGCGAGATGCTGAAGGACGATGGCGCGGTACGCGAATACAACGTCATTCGCTGCTCTTACGCCGAATTCTTCAAGTCACTCGGCGAGCCGGAACTGGGCGGCATCCTACTGTGCGACTCTGACTTCCACATCGCCGACGTCGGCGGGCCTAACGTCGAGTTCAAGCGCACGCAGACCATCATGCAGGGAGCGCCCTACTGCGACTTCCGCTACAGGTTCAAATAAACGCACTGGCGGATGTCCACTTACTTACTCGTAGATCAGTAAATTAGGCAACACATTGAGGGTGTAAGAGTAGCCTAGTGGCTGCCCCTCGCCCCATGCTGCAAAGACGGCCGAAGAACGCGCCAAGCGCACGGCGCGGACCCCGGGGGCCCTCTGATCCTTGGCACCTTGGGGTTG
>JBKJNE010000340.1:0-4765 GCA_046596015.1 Alphaproteobacteria bacterium | reverse complement strand
CGGGGAATACCCCGCCGTCGCCTACCGCGAGCTTTCCAATATCGACGACATGGAGCACATCCTGCGCGATTTCGCCGCGCAGGGGGTCAAGCTACTCATTCTGAGCGGCGGCGACGGCACCCTGCAGCTTGGCGTGACCGCGCTGATGAACCATGACATCTTCGATGAGCCACCGGTGATCGCCATCCTGCCGGGCGGCCGCACCAACATGGTGGCCGAGGCGCTCGGCATGTACGGCTCGCCCAGCGAATGCCTAACGGATGTGATCGACGGCGCGGTGGGTGGCGGGCTGAAGACCGTCGATCTGCCGTTCATCCGGCTGCAGGTGAAACCCGGCGCAGCGCCGGTCTACGGCGCGTTCTTCGGCGCCGCGACCATCGTGCGCGGCATCGAGTTCACCCGCAACGTGATCTATCCGATGGGACTGCCCAATTTCCTGTCTCACGCCATCGCCATCGTCTACCTGATCGCCAATGCGGCGTGGCCGTTCAAGGGGCCGAAAGCGCCCATGCGCGCCGAGCCCATGTACGTCAATTTCGGTGACAGCACGCCTGAGGCGAAAGCGTACATGATCGTGCTGGTGACCACGCTCAACCGGCTGATCCTGGGCCTGTCGGCGGCCTCGGCGGTGGGCGAGGGCGCGCTGCGCTACACCAGCATCGAATATACCTTCTCGGCTGCGGCGCGCGCGGCGTGGACGTTCCTGTTCGGCCGGCCATCGACCAAGCTGGTGCGCGGCCTGGTCCGCCGGCGCATGTACGGTGTCGAAATCCGCACCACCAGCCCGGTGACCCTCGACGGCGAATTCTTCGTGCCCGATCCCGCTCAGCCGGTGAGGCTGGAGGCGACGCCGCCGTTCACCTTCGTCAGGCGGGAAGACGAATGACCAGCGAGGGCGAGGATTTCCGGACTGTCATGGACCGGGTCCTGGCCGAGCTCTACCAGCCCCTCTTTCCGGCCGCCGAGGCCGCCACGAAGGATTTGCTCGCGGCCCATCCCGGTGCGTCCGCGATCCTGTTCTACGGCTCGTGCCTGCGCGTGGGTTCGGACGACGAGAAAATCCTGGATTTCTACGTGCTGGCCGACGACCTGGCGGAGGCCAATGGCGGTGCGCTGCTGGCCTTCTTCAATCGCGTCCTGCCGCCCAACGTGTTCTACCGGGAAACCCCGTTCGAAGGCCGGATGGTGCGCATCAAGTACGCGTTGATGTCGACCGACAGCTTTGTCGAGTCCATGAGCCTGGATTGTCTCAACCCGAGCTTCTGGGCCCGGTTCGCCCAGCCCTGCGCGCTGGCCTGGGTGCGCGACCCGCGCACCGCCGGCTATGTGGCCGAAGCCGTCGCCCAGGCGGTGATCACGGCGGTCTCGACTGTGGCGCCGGTCCATCCGTCGCCGTTCACGCCCGACGAGCTGTGGTCGCACGTGTTCCAGATGACCTATGCCGCCGAGCTCCGCTCCGAGAACGCGGCCACCAAGGGCGGCGAGATCTTCCGCGAATATCCCGACCGCTATCGCGAGCTGGCGGTCCCCGCCATGCGGGCGAGCGGCATCCGGGTGGACGTGGACGAGCACGACTTCCTGCGCACGACCGTGCCGCCCGCGCGGGCCCGGCAGGAGATGCGCCGCTGGCGCACGCGCCGGCTGCAGGGCAAGACGCTCAGCCTGCTGCGGTTGATCAAGGGCGCCTTCACCTTCACCGGTGGGCTGGACTACCTGGCGTGGAAGATGCGCCGGCATTCCGGCGTGGAGATCGCGATCAAGCCGTGGCACCGCCGCCATCCGGTCATCGGCGGCCTGGTGCTGATCCTGAAGGCGAAGCGCAAGGGCGGGTTCAGGTAGTCCGCGCGCTAGCCGTGCGCTGGTGGCTGACGGCGATGCTCGGTCATCAAGACCGCGACGACGCTGCCTGATACGAAGGTGAGGGCGCCGATGCAGCCGATCGCCCATGCCGCGCCGAAAAGGTCGGTCATGATACCGGCCGCGAGAGCGCCGATCGCATAGCCGAGATCGCGCCAGAACCGGTAGACGCTGAGCGAGCGCGCTCTCCAGGAGGGATGGGAAGCGTCGGAAACGGACGCGATCAGCGTCGGATAGACCATCGCGGTGCCGAGGCCCATCAGGACGCTGGCGCCGAGCCACCACGCGAAGCTGTGGCTGAGCGCCGTCGTCACCAGTCCGATCGCCTGCACCCACATGCCGGCCACAATCAGACCTTTGCGCCCCCAGCGGTCGCTCAACGGGCCGGTCACGAGCTGAAAGAGCCCCCAGACAACGGGGTAGACCGCCTTGAGGATGCCGATGCGCTCTATACCAAGGCCAAACGTCGTAAAGAACAGCGGGAAGATTCCCCAGCTCATCCCATCGTTCAGGTTGTTCACCAATCCGGCCTGGGACGCCGCGAACAGGCTGCGGTCGCCGAACGATGTACGCCGGAATATCTCGTGGAACTTCAATGACGGCGCCGCCGACGCATGGCCGGCGGCTTCGAGGACCACATGCTGGCGCGTATCGCGCACCAGCAACGTCGACAGAAGCAGGCCGACGACCGCGTAGCCGATGCCGAGATAGAAGGGTTCCGGCCTCAGTCCATAGCGTTGGGCCAGATAGCCGGTCAGGAAAGCGGTCACGCCGACCGAGAGGTATCCGGCGAATTCGTTCAGCCCCACCGCCAGTCCGCGCGATTTGGGGCCGACAAGGTCCACCTTCATGATGACGGTCATGGACCATGCGAAGCCCTGACTGATGCCGAGCAGCGCATTGGCGGCGATGATCCAGCCCCAACTGGGTGCCCATGCGATCATGAACGGAACCGGAAGGCCGAACAGCCAGCCCAGGACAAGCATGTGCTTGCGCCCGTAAAGGTCGGCGAGATGTCCCGACACCAGGTTGGCGAAGGCCTTCACGAGCCCGAAGCTCACGATGAAGGAGACGATGATCGTGGTCGAAGAGATCTCGAACTCCTGCGCCCCGATGAGGGGAACGACCGTGCGTTCGAGACCCACCATCCCGCCGACGAACGCGTTGACGAGGATGAGCAATGAGAACTGCCGCCAGTTGCGGCGCAATCCGAGCTGAACGGTGCTGCCTTGTCCGGGTGGCTTTGCCATCTGCGCCGGCTGCCTGCGCTATTTTCAATTGGTCGGCGTCACACCACCGTCAAACCGGCGTTTCTGGCACGCATCTCGGCCGCGAGCGGTGGAGAGGGCGGAATGTCGCTGGTCATCAACGCGACGAAGGCGGCTTCGTCGTCGATTTGGAATGCCGCATTGTGCCGCCTTTCGAATCCGATCGTCGACGTGGGTTTGCCGCTTAGCCGCCTGCCGCAGACGGAACCGGAGAATGCGCCCGGCAGCACCTCGACATGATCGGGCAGTGCCTTGAGGCGCGCAAGGCTACGGAAGAGCACTCGCGCGCCGTCCTCGGCACTTGCCGCGAGCTCCGTTCTTCCCACGTCGCCCACCATCAACGTATGGCCGGTCAATACGAACCACGGCTCCGGTGCGCGCGTCCGATCGGTGACGAGCAGGGAGATGTGCTCGGGCGTATGACCGGGGGTGTGAAGTATGTGCGCGGATACGTTGCCGAGTTCGAGATCGTCGCCGTCTCGAACGCCGCGAAACGGCTGCGCTGCGTCAGCCTTGTCGAACAGGACGTACTCGCCGCCCGTCGCCTTGGCCAGTTCGCGGCCAACGGAGGCATGATCGGCGTGAATATGAGTGTCGATGACGTAGAAGATACGCATACCCGTCTGCTCCGCCGCGCGCAGATACGGAGAAAGGTCGCCGACGGGATCGACGACCGCCCCCGCGGCCTTGCCGCCGCAGCCGAACAGGTACGAGGTCGCCACGGGATCGCTATGAAGGAACTGACGCAGAATCATTGGATTACCGTTTCTTCCGGTCTGGAGCGCCGCGCTCCAATGGCCGGATGCCTCTTGCTTGACAGGGATCGCGCTTTCATTCAATTATTACGTTGAATGATTGTTAGTAAAGGTAAGCATGTCAAGTCGAAACGCGAAGGCGGTTGTGCTCGCTGGTGTCGCCGAGGTAGCGAAGGCCCTTGGAAACGCGCACCGTGTCGAGATTCTGGAGTTGCTGGCGCAGGGTGAGAAGGGCGTCGAAGCGCTGGCCAGCCGCGCCGGACTGTCGGTCGCCAATGCTTCACAACACCTTCGCTTGATGCGCGGTGCCGGATTGCTGACCTCCCGACGCGAGGGAAAGCAGGTGCTCTACCAGGTCAGCGATAGTTCCGTCATCGACACGCTGATGACGTTGCGCCGTGTCGCCGAACGCAATCTGGCGGCGGTGCGCGAGGCGCTCGGCGGATACTTCCACGAGCGCGACTCCATGGAACCGGTGTCCCGGGAGGAGCTTGCGCGGCGGTTACGGGATGGGCTGGTGACGCTGATCGATGTGCGGCCCGAGGACGAGTACGAGGCGGGCCATCTACCGGGCTCCATCAGCATCCCGTTAGGGGAACTGGCGCACCGGCTGCGGGACATTCCAGAGCACCTGGAGATCGTGGCCTATTGTCGCGGCCCCTATTGTGTTTTCGCGTTCGAAGCGGTGGCCTTGCTGCGCGACAACGGTTTCAGGGTTCGCCGTCTGGAAGACGGCTATCCTGAATGGCGCGCGGCCGGCCTGCGGGTCGAGTACGGCTCGAGCGGCCAGGCCGCCTAGGCGGCAGGCTTGCTCAGCACGCTGTTCGACCGGGCCAGCCGCTCGAACGTGTCCACGATGGTCTTGACCTGTTCCCCGGTATGCGC
>JBKJNE010000336.1:0-5857 GCA_046596015.1 Alphaproteobacteria bacterium | reverse complement strand
TGTGGGCGTTCGCCTATCCGGACGCGCTGCGCGCCCGCTCCCAGCCGACGCTCGCCGCCGGCGCGGTGTTCGTCGGCAGCCATGACGGCACGGTGTTCGCGCTGGACCAGACGACCGGCTGCGTGCGCTGGACCTATCACGCGTCCGCCGAGGTGCGCACCGGCATTGCGATCAGCCCCTGGACGGCGGGCGATGCGCAGGCCAGGCCGATGCTCCATTTCGGCGACCTGCTCGGCAACGTCTACGGCATCGAGGCTTTCACCGGCCGCGAACTATGGCGCGTCCGCGCCGACAGCCATCCCAACGCGACGATCACCGGCACGCCGTCGCTGCATGACGGCCGGTTGTACGTGCCGGTGTCGTCGCTGGAAGTGACGCCCGCGATCGACCCCAAGTTCGAATGCTGCAAGTTCCGTGGCTCCGTGGTCGCCTACCAGGCCGCCTCGGGCGAGAAGATCTGGCAGACCTACACCATCGAGACGCCCGCCGCGGTCACCGGCAAGAACAAGTCGGGCACCGACATGTACGGTCCCTCGGGCGCGCCGATCTGGAACAGCCCGGCGATCGACGAAAAGCGCGGCCAGCTCTATGTGGGCACCGGCGAGAACTATTCGTCGCCGGCCACCTTGACCAGCGACGCCATCTTCGCCATCGACCTGAAGAGCGGCAAGGTCAACTGGCATTACCAGGCCACGGCGGGCGACGCCTGGAACACGGCCTGCGACAGCGCGACGCCGGACAACTGCCCGAAGGAAGGCGGGCCGGACTTCGACTTCGGCGCGGCGACGATACTGGCCTCGCTCGGCGACGGCCGCGACCTGGTGCTGGGCGGCCAGAAATCGGGCATGGTCACGGCGCTCGACCCCGCCACCGGCAAGCTGGTCTGGAATGCCAAGGTGGGCCGCGGCGGCATCCAGGGCGGCATCCATTTCGGCATGGCGGCCGACGGCGACATCCTCTACGTGCCGATCAGCGACGGCGAGGACGGCCGCACCTATCCGGAGGAGCGGCGGCCCGGCCTCTACGCCCTCGATATGAAGACCGGCCAGTACGCCTGGAAGTGGCAGGCGGTCGACGTCTGCAAGGGCGCGAGTTCTGCGAGCCCGGCATCTCCGCCGCCGTCACCGCGGTGCCTGGTCTGGTGCTGGCGGGCGGCATGGACGGCGTGCTGCGCATCCACGACGGCGGCACGGGCGCGGTGCTGTGGGAGAACGATACCACCGCCGAGGTCACCGCCACCAGCGGCGCCAGGGCCCATGGCGGCTCCATCGGCGGCGCCGCCGGCCCGGTCGTGTCGAACGGCCGCGTCTTCGTCAATTCAGGCTACGGCATCTACCGCCACATGCCGGGCAACGTTCTGCTGGTGTTCGGCCCGGAAGAGCAGTGATGACGTTCAGCGATATGTGCCGGCAGGCCATGCGCAAGCCCGGTCGGGCCGCGCTGCTGGCGCTGGCGCTCGCCGCCTGCGGCCAATCCACGGACAAGCCGCCGCAAGACGGCGCAAAACCTCAGGCCGAGGGACCGGCGTTCGGAGTCGACCGCGGCGCCAGCGAGAGCATGGAGCGGCTTGCCGAGGCCAAGCGAGCGCGGGAAGCCTTGCCCGGCCATGCGATCTACAAGGAAGTGTGCGCCGCCTGCCATGAAGGCGGTGTGGCCAAGGCGCCCCACGAATCGATGATCTCGATGATGACCGCCGAGGCGATCATGCGGTCGCTATCCACCGGTGTGATGAAGGAGAACGCCGCCGCGCTGGACGACGAACAGAAGGTGCAGGTCGCCGAATATCTGTCCGGCAAGAAGATGGGCGAAGCGAAAATCGCCGAGCCGCCACTGTGCAAGGCGGACAGGTCTGTCTTTGACGTGAACGACCTGCCGGTAGGCCGCAACTGGGGCCTGTCGCCGGCCAATACGCGGCTGATCCCCGCCGAGGCCCAGCCGCTGGCCAAAGCCGACTTTTCATCGCTCAAGCTCAAATGGGCGTTCGCCTATCCGGGCGCCAACCGCGCCCGCTCCCAGCCCAGTCTGGCCGGCGGCGCGGTGCATGTGGGGGCGCAGAACGGCAAGGTCTATGCGCTCGACCGGCAGACCGGTTGCATGCGCTGGGCGTTCGAGACCTCGGGCGAGGTGCGGACGGCGATCGTCATCGCGCCGTGGACCAGGGGCGACAAGGCGGCCAGGCCGCGCGCCTTCTTCGGCGATATCCTGGGCAACGTCTATGCCATCGACGCCAGGACCGGCACGCTGATCTGGCGCGACCGGCCGGACGGCCACCCCAACGCCACCATCACCGGCAGCCCGTCGCTGCACGAGGGCCGGCTGTTCGTGCCGGTGTCGTCGCTGGAGACCGGCCCGCCCACCGATCCCAAATACGAATGCTGCAAGTTCCGCGGCTCGGTGGTGGCGTATGACGCGGCGACCGGCAAGCATGTCTGGCAGACCTACACCATCGCCGAGGCGCCGAAGCTGACCGGAAAGAACCGCTCGGGCACCGACAATTACGGCCCGTCGGGCGCGGCGGTCTGGAACGCGCCGGCCATCGACCCGAAGCGCCGCCAGATCTATTTCGGCACCGCCGAGAACCTGTCGTCGCCGGCCACGCTGACCAGCGACGCCATGTTCGCCGTTGATATGGACACCGGCACGGTGAAGTGGACCCACCAGGGCACGGCGAACGACGCCTGGAACGGCGCGTGCGACACCGTCCACGACGACAACTGCCCGAAGGAGAACGGCCCCGACTTCGACTTCGGCGCCGCCACCCTGCTGGTCACGCTGAGCGACGGCCGCGAGCTGGTGATCGGCGGCCAGAAGTCGGGCCGGGTGCATGCGGTCGGTCCGGACACCGGCAAGGTGGTGTGGCAGAACCAGGTGGGCCGCGGCGCCATCCAGGGCGGCGTGCACTTCGGCATGGCGGCGGAAGGCGATACCCTGTTCGTCGGCATCAACGACGCGCCCGACGGCCGCACCTACAGGGAAGCGGGTAGGCCGGGCCTGTTCGCCGTCGATATGAAGACCGGTCGGTTTATCTGGAAGCAGCCCTACACCGGCTCCGGTTGCGCTGGCCGCGCGTTCTGCCACGCCGGCATCTCGCAGGTGGTGACGGCGGCGCCCGGCGTGGTGCTGGCGGGGTCAATGGATGGCGTGCTGCGCGTTCACGACAGCAAAACCGGCGAGATCGTGTGGCGGCACGACACCGCGCGGCCGGTGATGACCGTGTCGGGCGAGGAAGCCCATGGCGGCTCGCTCGGCGGCTCGTCCGGCGCGATCACCGCGAACGGGATGCTGTTCGTGAACTCCGGCTACGGCCTATACTTCCACATGCCGGGCAACGTCATGCTGGTGTTCGGCAAGGAGTAGGATGGCGGCGCCGCAACCCGATTGGGAACAACATCACGACGAGCCACCGGAGGGCAGAGGGGGCTGCTTCTGGACGCTGATCCTCCTGGTGCTGGTCGCCGGGCTGGTCGTCGGACTGCTGGTGGCGTTCCCCAATGCCCCCGGGCTCGGAGGCGATTCGTCGGGCCTTGGCGATGAGGCACCGCGGCTGGTCTATCTCGTCGCGCTGCTGTCCATCCTGATCGTGAGCCTCGGCGCCAGCTTCGCCGAAAGCCCCGGCCGCACGCTCCGCCACATCGCGATCTGGGTCGCCATCGGGTCCGGCGTCGCGCTGCTGTACGCCTTCCGGGGCGAGTTCGGCATGGCGCGCGACCGGGTCATCGGCAACGCCATGCCGGCGCAGGGCGTCGCCACCTCGACGGCGACCGAGAAAGCGGTGACCCTCTATGCCCAGGGTGGTCACTTCTTCGCCGAGGCCGAGGTCGAAGGCAAGAAGATGATGTTCATGATCGACACCGGCGCCAGCGACGTCGCCCTGAGCCGCGCCGACGCCCGGCGCCTGGGAATCAGCCCGTCGGAGCGGGACTTCACCCGCCTCTACCAGACGGCCAATGGTCCGTCGCGCGGCGCCCCCGTCACGCTGGACAGCGTCGCCATCGGTCCCATCGACGTGCGCTATGTCGAGGCCTCGGTGGTCGAGGGCGAGCTTCAGATGTCGCTGCTGGGCATGAGCTTCCTCAACCGGCTTTCCGGCTACCAGGTGACCGGCGACCGGCTGGTTTTGCGGCAATAGCGGGCGGTCCTGACCGAAAAGCCCGTTGTGCCGGCACCCTTCCATGACGCACTATCCGGCAGTTTTCCATCTTGCCCAGCGAGACCGATTTGCCCGCATCCCCCAACCTGACCGACGCGATCTTCGAGCATGCAGCGAAGCGGCCGAAGATGGTCGCGCTCGAGGACATGACCGGCCGCCTGACATACAGGCAGTTCGCCGACCTGATCGGCCGGGCGAGCGTGTGGCTCCGCGGCCTGGGTGTCGAGCCCGGGCAGCCGGTGGGCGTCAGACTGTCGAACAGCGCCGATCATCTCATTCTGTCGCTGGCGCTGATGCGGGTGGGCGCGGCCAAGATCGAGTTCGCCACCGATGCCGCCGGAGCGAACTTCGATGCGATCGTGATGCAGATCGGCGTCAAGCTGCTGTTCGTGGAGCCCACCACCCGCGCGATCGGCGATGTCGCCTGCGTCTCTATCGACGCCGGCTGGCGCAAGGGGCTGTCGGGCTCCAAGGGCGACTTCCGCTATGGCGGCACCGAACCTGAACCATCGGACATTCTGCTGTCGTCGGGTAGCACGGGGGTTCCCAAGGGCGTCCCCTGCACCCACAGCCTGACCATAGGCCGCCTCAACAGTTGGAATCCGACATTGCTCAGGGCGCGCATGACGTCCGACGACTATTCGGGCACCTTCCTGCACGTCTCGAGCATGAGCTTTACCGGCTTCCTCATGCCACTCCTCGCGCGGCTGTTCACCGGCGGCAAGGTGGTGATCCTCCCGGAATTCGTAAAGCTGCTGGACTTCGTGCGCGCGATCCGGGCTCATGACGAGGCGTTCCTGATCGTGACCCCGGGCATGTGCCAGGAGCTGTTGTCCTGTGCGCCTGAGGAAGGGCTGCTCTTTCCCAACCTCCGCGGCATGGTTTGCACCGGCACGCCCCTGCCCGCCGGGATCAAGCACCAGGCGTTACGGTCGCTGACGCCTCACTTCACCGAGATCTACGGCAACTCGGGCGTGGGCGTAATGACCGCGCTGTTTCCCGAGGACATCGCCGAGCATGCCGACACGGTGGGTCGCATCGTCTCTGGCCTGACGGCGGAAATCGTCGACGACGAGGATCGCCCGGTCTGGCCCGGTGTTCCCGGCAACCTGCGGTGCCGGGGAAGCAGCGTAGTCGAGGCGCTGGTGGGTGGTGACGCCAGCGCGCGCGGTGGCGAAGGCATCCGTGACGGCTGGTACTACCCGGGCGACGTGGCGCAGATCGATGCCGAGGGCTATGTGCGCCTGCTGGGGCGGTCCGCAGACGTAGCGATGCGCGCCGGCGTCCGCATCTTCCCCACCGTCATGGAGATGACGCTTATGTCGCATCCTGGCGTGCGGGAAGCCGCTGTCGTCATCCTCCCGCACGGCAGCCCGGTGCAGGCGGCCGCTGCCGTCATGCCACGCGGAGACGGCGACGCCGAAGCACTTCGCCGCCACTGCATCGACGCCATGGGCGCGCTGCAATCGCCCGACAGCATCATCTTCATGACCAGCCTGCCGCGCACCGGCGGAGGCAAGATCGACAGGGCCAAGGTGCGGCAGCATGCCGCCCAGGCGCTCGAGCGAACCCGCCGGTAGAGGAAACGCATCGTGCCGCAACCCGCTTCCAACTTTACCGACAGCATTTTCCAGCACGCCCGGACGCAGCCGAAGGCAATCGCCCTTGTCGATGATTATTCCAAGCTGACCTGGAAGCTGCTCGCCG
>JBKJNE010000449.1:0-3215 GCA_046596015.1 Alphaproteobacteria bacterium | reverse complement strand
CGCGCCGCTATGGGACGCGTAGGCGGCGTCGCTGCTCGCCGCCAGCAGCACGTCGTGGGCGCCGATCCTGTTCACCAGCGCCTCCGCTTCGGCCAATTTGCCGGCATGAACCAGCGAGCGCGCCTTCAGGAACAGCTCGAAGTCCTCGCGCTGGGGCGGCGGCGTGGCGACGGCCAGCAGGTCGTCGGCCAGCGTCCAGGTGTCGCCGGACTGGAGCTGCCAGACCATGTCGGCCACGGCGCGCAGCAGCGTGTCGTCGACCGGCTTCTTCTCGCGCAGATAGGGCAGGGTCTTCTCGCCGGCCTCGGCGGTGCGGTCGAGGAAGTAGAGGCTGAGGATCTGCATCTGCCACGCCCAGTCGCCATATTCCTCCGAGCCGCGCAGCCGGCCGAGATCCGGCAGCGCGCCGGCCAGGTCGCCCGCTTCGTATCTGAAGGTGGCGCGGGTCTGCAGGTACATGTCGTCGTCGGGCGACAGGCCGATGGCGGCCTCGATGGTGGCGAGCGCCTTGTCGCGCTCGCCGCTGCCCCACAGCACCTTGGCGCGGATGTACTGGCTCTCGGCGGTCTTGCCGGCGCCGGCTTCCAGCTCGTCCAGGTCGGCGAGCGCCAGCGTGTAGTCGCCCAGCGCCTGCGACGCGTAGGCACGCACCATCAGCACGGCCGGGCGCGCCCAGGGCGCCGTCGCCAGGATCTGCTCGGCGATGGCGCGGGCGCCTCTGGCGTCGCCCTTCTCGATCTTGATCACCGCCAGCATCAGCCGGGGCAGCGGATCGCCCGGCCCGTCGCCGAACAGCGACGGCAGCTCGGCCTTCATCGCCGGGTCGGCGCCGGGATGCTGCCGGTGCAGCGCCGCCAGGTCGGCGATGGCGCCCTCCGCGTCGCCTTTGGCGGCCTTGGCGCGGCTGCGCAGCACGATCAGGAACGGGTCCTGCCCGCCCAGCGACAGCGCCTTGTCCACGTCGGCCAATGCGCCGTCCGTATCGCGGCGGTCGAGCCGGATGCGCGCCCGCACCGTGTAGACCGACGGATCGTCGGGCGCCGCCGTGGCGGCCTTGTCGGCGTCGGCCTCGGCCGCGTCGAGGCGCTTCAGGTCGGCGAGCGCCGTCGCCTTGACCAGCCGCAGCCAGACGAAATCGGGCGCCAGCGAGGCGGCGTCGTCGAGCAGCGTCAGCCCGTCGTTCTCCTTGCCGGCGCGCAGCAGGATCAGGCCCTTGTAGGCCAGCGCGGCCGGGTTCTCGCCGACGATGGCGAGCGCGGCGTCGATGTCCGCGAGGCCCTGCGCCGTGTCGCCGAGCCCCGCGCGCACCAGGCCGCGATGGGCCAGCGCCACGGTGTTCTGCGGGTCGAGCGCGACGGCGCGGTCGAAGGCGGCGATGGCGTCGGCGTCCTTGTGCTGGCGCATCAGCGCATAGCCGCGCATGAACGCCACGTCGCCGTTGAACGGCTGCCGGGCGGTGAGGGCGTCGATGGCCAGCAACGTCATGGCGTAGTCATAGGCCTGGAACGCCGTGCTGACCGCCATCCACTCGCGGACGCCGTCGTCCGGGTTCTCGGCGGGTTTCTGCGCGCATTCCATGCCGGACGGCAGGCCGCAGTCGGGCCGGGCCGGATCGAGCTTCTGATCGGCGGGAGCGACCGCGAGGGCCGGGCCGCTGATCAGCAGCAGGGCCAGGAGCCATGACCGCAGCCAGCCGCGATATGCAAGGCGCTCCGGCATCATGGCTCCGTCAGGATCCTTCGAGACTGACCATCAGATTGCCCGTGTTCGAGCCGTCGAACAACGCCCGGAAAACCGCGGGCATGCTGGTGAAATCGGTGCGGACGTCCTCGCGGGCGTTGAGCTTGCCGGCGCGGTACCATGCCTCCAGCTGCACCAGCGCGTCGTCGATCCGGTCGGTGAAGTCGGGCAGCAGGAAGCCCTCGATGAAGGCGCGCTTGACCAGCAGGTTCCACAGATTGCGCGGGCCGGGGCGCGGCGCGGTGTCGTTGTATTCGGCGATGGAGCCGTTCATGACGATGCGGGCGCGCATCTTGATGTTGTCGAGCACGGCCTCGAGCATGGGGCCGCCGACGTTGTCGTAATAGATATCGATGCCCTCGGGGCAAACCTGTTTCACGGCGGCGGACAGGTCGCCGGCGGTGCGGTAGTTGAGCGTGGCGTCGAAGCCCAGTTCGTTCTCCAGGTAGCGGCATTTCTCGTCGCTGCCGGCCGAGCCGACCACGCGGCAGCCGAAGATCCTGCCGATCTGGCCGGCCAGCGTGCCCATGTTGCCGGCGGCGCCGGAGATGAACAGGGTTTCGCCCGCCTTCGGCCTTCCGATGTCGCGCAGGGCGATCAGCGCGCTGCAGCCCATGCCGCCCAGCAGGCTGTTGTACTTGGCCAGCGGGATGTCGCCGCCGGCCGGCAGCCTGCGGAACACGAAGCCCGCGCCGAGCACTGAGTAGTCCGACCATGAGCCGATGGCGTAGAGCCGTTCGCCGACCTTGTAGTCCGGATTGTGCGAGACGATCACCTCGCCGATGACGCCGGCGCTGACCGGCGCGCCCAGCGGAATCGGCGGGAAGTAGTTGCCGCCCTCGTCCATCCAGCCGCGCTGCGCCGGATCGACCGACAGGATCAGGTTGCGGGTCACGAACTCGCCGTCGCCCGGTTCGGGCACCGGGCTTTCGATCAGCTCGAAATCCTCGTCGGCGGGCACGCCCTTCGGGCGGCGCTTCAGGGTCCACTGGCGATTGGTGGTCATTGGCGGCCTCCGCCGGATTTTTGCGCGTGCAGGTTTCTATGACATACTGCGCTCGGCCGACGATACCACCATCCGGCGGGACAAGGGCAGCAAGCGCATGAAAAAGGCGGATCAGGAGCAGGCGCCGATCATCGACGACGCCGAGTACAAGGGGCGCCTGCTGCAGCTGCAGATCGAACTGGTCAAGCTGCAACGGCACAATATCGCCAATGACCGCAAGGTGCTGGTGATCCTCGAGGGCCGGGACGCGGCGGGCAAGGACGGCACCATCAAGCGCGTCGTCGAGCATCTCAGCCCGCGCGAGACGCGGGTCGTGGCGCTCGGCAAGCCGACGGACCGGGAAAAGACCGCCTGGTATTTCCAGCGCTGGGTCGAGCACCTGCCCACGGCGGACGAATTCGTGCTGTTCAACCGCAGCTGGTACAACCGCGCCGGCGTCGAGCGGGTGATGGGCTTCTGCGCCGACGAG
>JBKJNE010000099.1:0-4043 GCA_046596015.1 Alphaproteobacteria bacterium | reverse complement strand
GGGCCGGCCCGGGAGTACTGCGTTTCTCGATCCTGGGTTGGGCCGCTTGGTCGCCGCAGCGCCAAACGCGCGCGGCATGGCGGCAATGGGCCGGGGCCGGCTGCGAGGCTGCCGGTGAAGTGCCGCCGCCGGCCTTGCCGATGATGCTGCGCCGGCGCTTGAGCCCGTTCGGGCAACGGCTTGTCGGCGTGGCCAGCGCCTGTGCGGCAGGCCTGCCGACCGCGCGCTACGTCCTGAGCACGCGCCATGGCGAGCTCACGCGGGCCCTTGCGGCCGTCGCGGCGATCGAGACGGAGGGATTGCCGTCGCCGACCGATTTCAGCTTGTCGATCCATCACGCCCTGCTCGGGCTGCTGTCGATCCAGGCCGGCAATCGCCTGGGCCATACGGCGCTTTCGGCCAGCTGGGACAGCTTTGCTGGCGGATTGCTCGAGGCCGCGGCCTGTATTGCCGAGCGGCCGACCGAGCCCGTCATCCTGATCCACGGCGACGAACCGCTGCCGGCCGGTTACGAGGCCTTCCGCGAGGCCGACGATGCGACATTGCCCCTGGTGATGGCCGTCGCCCTCGGCGGACCGGGCGGCACTCCGGCGGAGGATGTGACTCTGCAACTCGCACCGACGACGATCGACGCCGCGCCCGCGGTCAGCATGGCCAGCGACTTCCTGCGTTTCTTTCTTTCGGACACCCCACAGGTGCGGGCGATCGGCCGGCGCACACAATGGATCTGGCGCCGTGCTGCTTAAGCGGATCGATTTCGCCTGGCGTCTGGCCGGGACCGGCCTCGGCTTCGTCGTCTTCCTCGGCGGCGGCGTCCTGCTGGCCTGCCTGGCATTTCCGGCCATAAATCTGGTGACGCGCGAGCCCGTCCTGCGGCGCGAGCGTCATCACGTGCTGTTGCGCTGGGCGTTCCGGACGTTCATTGCCATGCTTACCGGCTTGCGGGTGATTTCGGTCAAAGTCGACCAGCCCGGCGCACTGAGCGGCAGCAGGGGCGCCATCGTCGTGGCCAACCACCCGACCTTGATCGATATCTGCATCCTGTCGGCGCTCATTCCGCGTGCCCAGTGCATCGTCAAGCGCGAGCTGTGGAGCAGCCCGTTTCTCGGGCCGATGATGCGCGGCAACGGCTATATCCCTGCCGATCTGGAGCCCGATGCGCTGGTCGCGGCGTGCCGCGAGGCGCTGGCCGATGGCCGCAGCCTGATCGTCTTTCCCGAGGGCACCCGCTCACGGCCCGGCGAGCCGCTGCGCTTCCACCGCGGTTTCGCGCATCTGGCGACGCTCCTGAAGGCCGATATCCAGATGACATTCATCAGTTGCACCCCGCCCATGCTCGGCAAGGGCGTGAAGTGGTGGGCCATTCCTTCACGCCGCCCGCAGTTTCTGATATCGCCGGCCGGCTCGATCCAGGCTGCGAGCTGGCAAGGCGACAGCTATCGCTCGATAACGGCCCGTGGGATCGTGCGCCGGCTTGAAAGGTTTTATAATGAACGCCTTGCCATCGGATAACCTGGAGAACGAAATCAGGGAACTGATCGTCACGACGCTGAAGCTCGAGGATATCGAGCCGGCGGCGATCGATGTCGGCGAGTCCTTGTTCGAGGGCGGACTCGGGCTGGATTCGATCGATGCGCTGGAGATCGGCATCGCCCTGCGCAAGCGCTACGCCATCACCATCGAGACGGCGACGGACGACGTGAAGAGCTACTTCCGAGATGTCCGGAGCCTGGCGAAATTCGTACGCATGAAGAGCGGGAAATAGAGGCGGCCATGTTGTCAAAGGACGAGGTCTACACGCGCCTCGCGCAGTACCTCACCGACATGTTCGAAGTGCCGGCGGAGAAGATTCGCCTCGACGCGCGGCTCTACGAGGAACTCGACCTCGACAGCATCGACGCCGTCGATCTGGTGGTGAAGCTTCAGGACCTCACGGGTCGCAAGATCTCGCCGCAGGACTTCAAAGCCGTGCGGACCGTGGGTGACGTTGTCGAAGAAGTATACGCCCTGCTCCATGCGTGAGCGGCGTGGGCTGGTCGATGGACTCCTGATCGGCTTCGGCATTGTCTACCCGGCGCTCGTTTTCTTCCTGCAGGGCGCGGTCGATCCGCTGCTTTTCATTGCATTGGCGCTGGTCATCGTCGCCGTGCGGCTCGGCCTGGGCGACGCCATGGTCGGCAGCTGGCGGCCGGCCTTGCTGATGGCGGCCGTGGCGCTGGTGGGACTGGCGTTGCTCGACATCCGCCTCGCCACCCGCGCCTATCCCGTTGTGCTGAGCCTCGCCGCCGCCGGCGTCTTTGCGGTCACCTTGCGGCGTCCACCGAGCCTCGTCGAGCGGCTGGCACTTGCCTCGGGCGAGTCCTGGTCGGCGGCTCTGCGCGTCTACTGCCGTAACGTGACGATGGTCTGGGCGCTCTGGCTCGCTTTCAATGCCGCCATTGCCGGCGCTCTGGCGCTGGGTGGCGACGATCGTGCCTGGGCACTGTGGACCGGGCTGTTCTCCTATCTCGTCTCCGGCGGCCTTTTCGCCGGCGAATGGTTGCTCCGCCGCCGGATCGCGGGTCGGCAGCCGCGATGACCGCGGGACTGCTGGCCTCCTTGTTGCTCGATCCCGCAGCAGCGGACCGCGCCGTCGCGTCGAGCGGCGGCAGGACGATCGGCTTGCGGCAATTTCGTGCCGATGTTGCCATGGCGGTGCAGCGCCTGGCCGCCGCCGGCTGCCGTCGCGGTCTTGTGGCCAGCGACGACGCCTATTGGGCAACTGTTGCCTTGTTCGCATTGGCGCATGGTGGTGCGGAGACGGTGTGGGCGCCCAATGCGCTGCCGGCCACGTTGGCGATGCTGGATGGAAGCTTCGACTACGTCGTCACGGATGGCGCTGTGCCGGATGGCGAGCGGATCGTGACACTGGCGCCGGCGGGCGAGGCGGCGTCGATGCCGGCGGCGATGGACGCAGGCAAAGCCCGTGTCACGCTCTTCACCTCCGGTTCGACCGGCACGCCCAAGCGCATCACCAAGACGATGCGACAGCTCGAAGTCGAGGCCGAGACCGTCGAGCGCGTGCTGGGGCAAGCCGTTCCCGCCGGCGCCTGGGTTCACGCCACTGTCCCTCATCAGCATCTCTACGGCCTGACCTTCCGGCTGTGCTGGCCGCTGGCTACGCGGCGGCCGTTCTCGGGCGGCGTCCATCAGTTCTGGGAGCCCGCGCTGGCGGCGCTGAAAGACGGCGATGTACTGGTGACAAGCCCCTCGCATCTGACGCGCCTTGGCGGCATTCCGCCCCTGCCACCGGACCTTCGTCCCGGCGCTGTCCTATCGGCCGGCGCGCCGCTGCCGGATGAGGCCGCCGCCGACACGCTGGCCGTGCTGGGCCGGGCTGCGCGGGAATTCTTCGGCAGCACCGAGGCGGGTGTCATTGCCAGCCGGCTGCGCGACGGCGATTCGTCGCCGCCATGGCGGCCGATGCCCGGTATCGCCGTGACCCGGCTCGACGATGGACGCCTGCATGTTCGCTCACCCTATATCGAGGAGCCCGAGGGCCAGATCAGCGAAGATCTGATCGACCTCGACGGCAGCGGCTGTTTTCACCTGCGGGGCCGCGCCGACCGCATCGCCAAGATCGAGGGCGTGCGCATCAGCCTCGCCGAGTTCGATGCCCGGTTGGCGGAGCTGGCGGGCGTCGCCCGCGCGGGCGTGGTGGTGCTGGGTGAGGGTACGCCCTATCTGGGGGCTGTCGTCGTGCTCGATGCTGCTGGAGGCGATGAACTCGCGGCGTCGGGCGCGTTCCGGCTGGGGCGCCGCCTGCGCGGCGATCTTGCCCGGCTGCTGCCGTCATCGGCCCTGCCGCGGCGCTGGCGCTTCGTGCCGCAGCTCCCCACCGGGCCACTCGGCAAGATGCGCGCAGCCGACCTTGCGGCTTTGTTCGAGGCCAAGTAAGCGGCATCATCGAAGCAAGAAGAGCGGCATGTCATCGGCTTCCCCCCTCGAACCGCCTGTCCTGGCCAGCCGACCGACGGCGGACGGCATCGAACTCGATCTGCATA
>JBKJNE010000421.1:0-3866 GCA_046596015.1 Alphaproteobacteria bacterium | reverse complement strand
GACGGCAAGCCAAACGCTGCCGCCCGACCGCCCGACGAAGGTGCATGTGGCGAAGAACGCCCCGCCCTGCACCGTCAGGGTGACCTCGCTGACCGATGCGCGGACGTCGCCGGAGATGTTCGGCATCGTCGCCAACCGCGCCATCTATGCGCCGGAGGATCGGGCTGCCTGGCTGAGGTCCGTGGTCGATGGGCTGAAGACGCGCGGTGTCACCCCAAGCTTCCCCGACGAGGATGCGGCGGGACCGGCGATGATCGAGGCGAGGTTCAGCCTGCGGAGCGCATGGATGACCAGCGTGCGGGCGAACATCACGGCCACGGCCGTGCTGCAGGTCGAGGCACGCGGCGCCGGCGGCAAAACCATCGACAAGCCCTACCGTGGCAGCGTGGCACGCATCCTCTGGCACGGAAAGCCCGGTGAGCTTCAGAAGGGCATCGACGATGCCGTCTCGAGGGCTTTGAACCAGATCGCCATCGACATGCACGGGCTGTGCAGGACCAAGCCGCCCTCGCCGGAGAAGGGTTCCTAGAAGAACACGAACGACCGCACGACCACGTTCTTGCGGCAGCGCGCGTCCGCCGGTGCGGTGGGGTCGATGCAGGCGGTGTGGAACGACCAGCGCGAGACCGAGCCGTCGGTCACCGAATCGTAGCACTTCAGCATGGAAACCTCGTTCGGCTGCTGCTGGGGGAACCAATACCACTCGTGGTCAGGGCTGTAGGTGAAGCGCTGGGTTTCGCCGACGCGGTCGTCATAGATCCGGTAGTTGGTGATGTAGGCCTGCTCGGCGAACGACGGCCAGGCGCAGAGCGCGAAGGGGAACTGCTCCACCATCTGCATGGGCTTGGCCAGGTTGATCGACATGAAGCGCCGCGACATCTTCGCGTCGGCCTCTTCCTCGGTGTAGCGCTGCTCGCGACCGAAATTGCGCAGGTTCCTGGTCAGCAGTTCGCGGCAGCGCACCTTGCCGCTGTTGTCGTTCAGGTCGTTGTGCACGATGTTGGCGTAGCGCGCGTTGACGCCAGGGTTCTTCGCCTCCTGGTTCTCGGTGCGGTCGCCCGTGTAGTCCTTGTTGAAGACGTCGTGGTTGTAGACCAGCGCGTCGGTCGCGCCCGGGAAGAAGTCGAGCAGAAGCTTTTCGATCTCCGGATAGAACACGGCCTCGACCTCGGCCGCGTCATAGAAGTTCGCGCACTTCGATTCCAGGTGCGCCAGCGAGACGCCGAGCCGGTCCATGGATTCGGAACTTTCGGGTGACAGGCCCGGGTAGTATTCGCCGATCCGCCGCGCGTCGCGCATCACCTGGGGGAAGTAGAGGTCGCGCCGCAGGTTCTCTTCCTCGTTGCGCCGCAGGAGCTTGGCGAGGGCGGCCCGCGCCGGATCCCGCCAGATGGCGTTGGACGGCACCACCGAATAAGTCGGACGCTCGTAAACCGTATAGGGCAGCGGCAGCGCCAGCCCGCCCTCGGGCGCGGTGATGCCCTGCGCGCGGATGTGGGCGAGGCAGTCGTCGTAGTTGCGGAAGCCCGTGCCCCATTTCGTCTCGATCGGGCGGCCGGGCGGCGCGTTCGCGATCATCTCGGCGACCCGGTGGCCCTCGCCTTCCTCGATCAGGTCGAGCGCGTCCTGCAGCGCCGCCGCGGTGCCCGCGTCGCCGTCCTTCTCGAACGCCATGTAGGACAGGCCGCCATGGGCCGCGATGGGCTCCGGCTGCCCCTTCGTGCGCTCGAGCGGCGGTACGTAGGCGCTAAAAGGTCTGGCGATGTCGATCTGGTTCATGGTGCGCCTCCGATCGTGCGGCGCCAGCGTGGCATACGGGGCATCGATTTTCCAGAGTTAATCTCTACCAGTTCACAGGGGTATAGTCGCAACGCGGATTGCAGGCCGCCGCTTTCGATGGCATGGATGGCGCACGACGCTTCCGGAAGGACGAGCAGATGAGCACGGCGACAGATGTCGACACCCAGGCGAAAGCCGGCCCGGCGAGGATCGCGCTCGTCGGCGTTCCGCGCGCGGCCGGGCTGTCGGACGCCATCGCCGAGGCGTTGCGCGGCCTTGGCCTGGACTGCGTGCGGCACGACGTTTCCCGCATGGACGAGATCGCGGACCTGTCGGGCGTCGAGATTCTGCTGTCCACCGGCGTGCCGTGCCGCGCGGCCGACATGGACCGGATGCCCAGGCTGCGCGCCATCGTCTCGCCCGTGCTGGGCTATGACTGGATCGACGCCGGCGAGGCGAGCCGGCGAGGCATCGCGGTGTGCAATACCGAGGTCGCCGAGAACCGGGAAGGCATGGCGGAGGCTACCATCATGCTGCTGCTCGCCCTGCTCTACCGCCTGCACGAGACCGAGGCGCTGCTCCGGACCAACGCCGCCGGCGACCCGCTGCGGCGCCACATCCTGAAAGGCCGGACCGTCGGGATCATCGGCTGGGGCGGCATCACCCGCGAGGTGATCGCGCGGCTGGCCACCTGGGGCTGCCATTTCATCGTCCACAGCCGCTCGGCGACGGAGCCCGCGGCGAACGTGGCCTTCGTGCCGCTCGACGAGCTGCTGGAGAGCAGCGACGCCATCCTGGTGCTGACCAGCCTCAACCCGACCACGCGGCACATGCTGGGCCGCGCGCAGTTCGCCAAAATCCGCCCCGGCACGTTGCTGGTCAACACCGCGCGCGGGGCCATCATCGACGAGGCCGCGCTGGTCGAGGCGCTGAAGTCCGGCCAGCTCGGCGCCGCCGCCATCGACGTGTTCGAGACCGAGCCGTGCCCGCCGGACCATCCGCTGCGCGACCTGCCCAACGTGATCCTCACCCCGCACGCCATCGGCCACAACGAGGAAGCCCAGGCCGCCGGCCCGGCGCTGACCGCGAAGGTGCTGAAGACGCTGGCCGAGGGCGGGCTTCCCGACAGCTGCAAGAACGCGGACGCGGTGGGGAAGTAGCGCTCCAACCCCAAATGACGGTTATTGGTTGCGAGCGCGCCACCCTTGATCTTCCCGCGCCAGCCCTTAGGGTAGCGCGCGAAAATCAACCAACGAGGCATCCCATGCAGAACACGGTCATCCCCGCCGGCACCGAAAAGGTTGTCGAGGCGTTCCATTTCGTCCCCGGCCGCATCGCGGGCAACCTGCTGTTCATCTCGGGCCAGCTCGGCGTCAACAACCGGGTGCTGGCCGACGGCCTCGAGGCGCAGATCGACGCGGCGCTCGCCAACATCGCCCGCATCCTGGCCGAGGTGGACCGCGACATGACCGCCATCGTCGAGATCGGCTCGTTCCACGTCGGCGACGTCTCGCAGCACGTGCAGGCCTTCGCCGCCGCCATGAAGCAGCACCTGCCCGGCCACCCGCCCGCCTGGACGGCCGTCGGCGTCACCGGCCTGGCGATGCCCGGCGCGCTGGTCGAGGTGAAGGCCGTTGCGACTTTGAGTTGAACGCCGGGACCATTCGGCGCCAGCGGGCGTTATTGAGCCACTCACTCAATCAACGGAGACAGCCATGTCCGATCTCAGCCACGTTTCAGAACATATGGAAATCATCGGCGCCGATGGCGTCCACATCGGCACCGTCGACAAGGTGGTGGGCGACCGCATCAGGATGACCAAGGCCGACAGCGGGTCCCACTCGGACCACCATCATTACATCTCGGGCGCGCTGGTGGCCGAGGTCGAAGGCAACAAGGTCCGCCTGTCGGCCGCAGGCGACGCGGCCGTCCTCCTGGAAGAGGAGAAGGATGGCGGGGCGTTGGCGGACATGCGCCCCTGACGCTCCAGCGCAATTCCCTCTCCCTCTGGGGATTCCTCTGCGAAACGAGGGGTTGGGCTGGTGCTTTGTCGAATTTGGGATCGGTCGTCGGGCTTTGGTGCCCTT
>JBKJNE010000328.1:0-3220 GCA_046596015.1 Alphaproteobacteria bacterium | reverse complement strand
GATGCCGTTCATGATCGCGCTCATGCCGAACTCGCGCACGCGGTAGTTGATGTGGTTGCCGGGCTTGCCGGAACGCAGAGCGACGCATTCCTTCCAGTTGGTCAGCTTGAAACCGGTCAGGTCGGCCGAGCCGCCCAAGAATTCCGGCAGCGATGGCGCCAGCGCCTGGATCGCGTTCTGGCTGGCCTTGCGGGTGGCAATCGTCTCCTTCTTCTCGACGCAGCTGGCAATCGCTGCAGCCAGCACTGCGTCAAAATTGGCCGGCAGTTCGCCCTTCATGCGGCGTTCCAGTTCAGCGGCTTGCTGCGGGAACTGCGCGCGATACGCGGCGAACTGCTCGTTCCACTGCGCTTCCCGCCTGGCGCCCGCTTCCTTGGCGTCCCATGCGCTGTAGACTTCTGCCGGAATGTCAAACGGCACCGAGGTCCACAGCAGGTGCTCGCGCACGGCGGCCACTTCCTTGTCGCCCAGCGCCGCGCCGTGGGTCGCGGACGTCCCCTGCACGTTGGGTGCGCCATAGCCGATGATGGTGCGGCAGGCGATCATGGTCGGCCTGTCGGATGCCTTCGCGGCGCGGATCGCCTGGGCGACCGCATTCTGGTCGTGGCCGTCGACGGCCAGCGTGTTCCAGCCGGCGGCGCGGAAGCGGGTGGCCTGGTCCTCGGAGCTGCTGAGATCGACCGGACCGTCGATGGTGATCTTGTTGTCGTCCCAAAGCACGATCAGCCTGGACAGGTTCAGGTGGCCGGCCAGCGAGATCGCCTCCTGGCTGACGCCCTCCATCAGGCAGCCGTCACCGGCGACCACGAAGGTGTGGTGGTCGACGACGGTGTCGCCGAACCGGGCGGCCAGCAGCCGCTCGGCCAGCGCCATGCCGACGGCGGTGGCGATGCCCTGGCCCAGCGGGCCGGTGGTGGTCTCGATGCCCGCGGCATGGCCGAATTCCGGGTGGCCGGCGCAGGGGCTGCCGAGCTGGCGGAAATTGCGGATGTCGTCCATGGAAATGCTCTCGTACCCGGTCAGGTGCAGCAGCGAGTAGAGCAGCATGGAGCCGTGGCCGGCCGACAGCACGAAGCGGTCGCGGTCGGCCCAGCCGGGATGCCTGGGGTCGTATTTCAGGAACTGGGTGAACAGCACCGTGGCGACGTCGGCCATGCCCATCGGCATGCCGGGGTGCCCCGAATTGGCGGCCTGCACCGCGTCCATGGAAAGGGCCCGGATGGCGTTGGCCATGTCCCGGCTGGTGACCATCTGGACGACTGTCTCGTTCATCGGGCGGTGCGTTCTCCGAGGGCGGGAATCTGCCGGTCCCGCAGGTGGCGCCACAATACTCAGGAACATCCTCAGGTCAACCGCGAAGCGGGGCGTCTTTTAGGGGCATGACAAGCGGTATCGCTTCGGTCTATCATTTAAGGCGAGAAATAAGTTATAAGCCATTGATCAACAGTAGAAGAGGCAGGGCAGGCGCCATGGCGACCAACCCGGAATCGGTGGAAGCACTCACGGAAGCGACAGCACGGCTCAAGGCCGCGCTGGACCGTTTGAATCGGGCGGTCGCCGCCCGCGGCGATGCCGCGTCCTCGGCGGACGCGGACCGGCTAAGGGGCGAATGCGATCAGCTCCGGTCGGAAAACACCGCGTTGAGGCAGCGTTTGGCGCTGGCGGAAGCCAAGAGCCGGTCGCTGGAGGATCGCAGCACGCAGGCCGCCGGCCGTCTCGATGACGTCATCGGCACGCTGCGCCGGGCACTGGCCGGATAGGAGACAGGCCATGCCCCAGGTAACGCTCAACGTCAACAACACCCCCTATCAGTTCACCTGCAACGACGGTGAGCAGGAGCGCCTGCTCGAACTGGCGCAACTGCTCGACGGCAGGGTGTCGCAACTGGCCCGCGCGCTCGGGCAGGTCGGCGAGGCCAAGCTGATCCTGATGGCGGGCATCATCCTGCTCGACGAGGCCAGCGAAGGCGTCGGCGCCAGCCTGTCGCGGGGCGACCTCGTGTCGCACCTCGGCGATATGGATACCCTGGCCACGCAGATCGAGCATATTGCCGCCCGCATGGAAAGCGCCTAAGTAAGAGGGGCAGTGGGTACTGCGCTTCTCGAAGACGTGCATATTCCCTGGGGCGATACCAACCTCGACGGGAGCTGTCTCTGGCGGGACCCTGGTCCAGCTACGCGGCGCCCACCTGTACACACAGGCCACAGAGGAATTTCCAAGTTCTACGGTCGCGGCGGTCCCACTGCGCTTTTGACCGCAACTCGATGATCATGCAGAGCAAGACCGATCTCCGCCGGGAAGCGGCGGCGGCCCGACCAACGCTGGCGCGCGCCGCCGGCGACATCGGCGCCCGGCTGGTCACTGCCTTTTGCTCGGCCATCCTGCTCAAGCCCTGCCGTGTCGTCGCCGGCTATCATCCGTTCCGCGACGAGGCCGATCCGATGCCGATCCTGCGGTTCCTGGCGTCGTCGGGCTGGCAATGCGCGCTGCCGCTGCCGGTCGATGCGCCCGAAGGCCTGGTCTTTCGCGCGTGGCAACCCGGTGGCCCGTTGGTCGCCGGCCGCTACGGCATTCCGCATCCGCCCGAAACCAACCCCGAGCTGCGGCCCGATATTGTCCTCGTGCCGCTTCTCGCCTATGACGGGGCCGGTCAGCGCCTGGGATACGGCGCCGGCTATTACGACCGGGCACTCGCCTTCCTGCGGCGCACCGGGCCCGTGCTCACTGTCGGCGTCGCCTATGCCGGCCAGCGCGTCGCCTCGGTGCCGTCCCAGGACTATGACGAGCCGCTCGACCTGGTGGTGACCGAGCAGGGCGCCGTGGATTTCAGAAAGGCCGGTTCGTGAAGCTTGCGTATTTCGGGGACATCGTCGGCCGCGCCGGACGCGATGCGCTGCTCGACCGGCTGCCGGGCATCCGCGAGCGGCTCGACCTGGACTTCGTCGTCGCCAATGGCGAGAACGCGGCGGGCGGCTTCGGAATCACCCAGGACATCGCCAACCGGCTGCTGCAGACCGGCATCGACGTCATCACCGGCGGCAACCACAGCTGGGACCAGCGCGAGATCATCGACATCATGGACCAGCAGCCGAGGCTGTTGCGCCCGGCCAACTTTCCCGAGGGCACGCCGGGGCAGGGTCATGGCATTTTCATGGCGCGCGGCGGCCAAACCGTGGCGATCGTCAACGTCATGGGCCGCACGTTCATGGACCCGCTCGAC
>JBKJNE010000247.1:0-3073 GCA_046596015.1 Alphaproteobacteria bacterium | reverse complement strand
GAGGCCGCGGCGGCCTCCGGCTTGGCAAAGGACGACGGCATGTAGTCGAACGGCTTGCCCGGACGCTCCTTGACGTCGCCGGTTTCCATGTCGGGCTCGCCCATCACGGTGAAGCTGGCGGCGATCGCCTTGATCTCGGGCTCGCTGAAGCCGATGCCCTCGAGTTGGCGAAACGCCACCAGGTTCAGCGAATGGCAGGCATGGCACGATTCCTTGTAGACCTGGAACCCGCGCTGCGCGGCCGCCCGGTCGTAATGGGCGCCGATGATCTTCTCGTGCGGCCAGCCCTGCTTCGGGTGCCTGGGCGCCTCACCGTCGGTCGCCGCGAAGGCCAGCGACGAGACAGCGACGCCCGCGACTAGGGCGACGCCCGCAAGGATGCTCTTCTTGTTCATTGTGGCTTCCCCCTCGCTCAGGCGTGTTTGGCCAGCACGGCCTGGGAAATGCTCTCAGGCAGCGGACGCGTCTTTTCCACACGGCTCAGCACCGGCAGAAGGATCAGGAAGTGGAAGAAGTAGTAGGCGGTCGCGACGCGGCCGATGATCAGCCAGGCGCCCTCCGGCGGGTTCGCGCCGACGAAGCCCAGCGCGATCACGTCGATCACCAGCACCCAGTAGAACTGCTTGAAGATCGGCCGGAACGTGCCGGAGCGGACCTTCGACTTGTCGAGCCAGGGCAGTGCGAACAGGATCAGGATCGCCGCGAACATGGCGATCACGCCCATCAGCTTGTCCGGGATCGAGCGCAGGATGGCGTAGAACGGCAGGTAGTACCATTCCGGCACGATGTGCGGCGGCGTGACCAGCGGGTCGGCCTGGATGTAGTTGTCCGGATGGCCCAGGGAGTTGGGCGCGAAGAACACCACCGCAAAAAAGATCAGCAGCAGCAGCGACACCATGAAGGCGTCCTTGGCCGTGTGATAGGGGTGGAAGTCGATCTGGTCCTGCGGACCCTTCACGTCGATGCCCAGCGGATTGTTGGAACCCGGGATGTGCAGCGCCCAAATGTGCAGGATGGCGACGCCGGCGATCACGAACGGCAGCAGGTAATGCAGGCTGAAGAACCGGTTCAGGGTCGGGTTGTCGACCGAGAAGCCGCCCCAAAGCAGCGTGCGGATGTCCTCGCCGACGAACGGAATGGCGCCGAACAGGTTGGTGATCACGGTGGCGCCCCAGAAGCTCATCTGGCCCCACGGCAGCACGTAGCCCATGAAGGCGGTGGCCATCATCAGCAGGTAGATCACGAGGCCCAGCATCCACAGCAGTTCGCGCGGCGCCTTGTATGATCCGTAGTACAGGCCGCGGAAGATGTGGATGTAGACGACGATGAAGAAGAACGAGGCGCCGTTGGCGTGCACGTAACGCAGCAGCCAGCCATAGTTCACGTCGCGCATGATGTGCTCGACCGACGCGAAGGCCATGGATGTGTGCGGCGTGTAGTGCATCGCCAGGATGATGCCGGTGATGATCTGGACGCCGAGCATGAGGCCGGCGAGCGAGCCGAAACTCCACCAGTAGTTCAGGTTCTTGGGCGTCGGATAGGCGACCAGCGCGCCGTGCAGCACGCTGAACAGCGGCAACTGCCGGTCAAACCATTTGACGAAGCCGTTCTTCGGCTCGAAGGCGCGAGTTGAGTGCATGGCTTTCCCCCTTTAGCCGATGCGAACGCGGGTATCGTCCAGGAACGTATACGCCGGCACTTCGAGATTGGTGGGCGCGGGACCCTTGCGAATGCGGCCCGACGTGTCGTACTCCGAACCGTGGCAGGGACAGAACCAGCCACCGAATTCGCCCTGCTCGCCGAGCGGGATGCAACCCAGATGGGTGCAGACGCCCACCATGACCAGCCAGGCTTCGTGGCCGGGTTTGGTGCGATCGGCGTCGGTCTGGGGATCCTTCAGCTCCTGGACGTCCACGGCCTTCGCCTTGGCGACCTCGTCCTCGGTGCGGTGACGGATAAAGACCGGCTTGCCGCGCCACTTGACACGGATGCTCTGGCCGACCTGGACCTTGGAGATGTCGACCTCGATGGTCGACAGGGCCAGCACATCGGCCGAGGGATTGAGGCTGTCGATCAGCGGCCAGACCGCCGCGGCGGCACCGACGGCGCCGAAGCCTCCGGCGGCGACGAACAGGAAATCCCTGCGCTTCACGCCTTCGCCGTGGTGCTCGCTCGTTGAATCAGTCGTGGACATTCAGACCCACCCGTTCTGCTTCTTCTTGTGTATGTGGGGCATCCCGCCCCTGATGTGGCAGGGGTGTTTTGGCACCATCAACGGCAATTGTCCAGACTGGAAGCTTGCAAATCTGAGGCGTCGCGGACGCCGATACGGCGGCTTGACGCAGGCCGGCGATCCGCCCAACGTCGGCGGCATGCGGCTCGCCCTTTATCAACCCGACATCGCCCCGAACGTCGGCACGCTGATGCGCCTTGCCGCTTGCCTCGGCGTGCCGGCGGACATCATCCAGCCATGCGGATTTCCGTTCGGTTCGCGCGCGCTGCGCCGGTCGGGGATGGACTATCTTGAGCACGCCGACTATACCGCCCATGTAAGCTGGCAGGCATTCCTGCACGCCGGGCCGGGCCGGCTGGTGCTGTTGACCACGCGGGCCAGCACGGCCTATACGGCGTTCGGCTTCGCCCCCGGCGACGTGTTGCTGCTGGGGCGGGAGTCGGCGGGTGTCCCCGAGGCCGTCCATCAACGGGCCGACGCGAGCGTGTCCATTCCGATGGCGCCCGGCCTGCGCTCGATCAATGTGGCGGTGGCGGCGGGCGTGGTATTGGGAGAGGCGTTGCGCCAAACCGGCGGTTTTCCGGCCGGCGGTTTTCCGGCCGGCGGTTTTCCGGACGGCGGCTTTCCGGAAGCGGGGAAGAACCGATGACTTACGTTCCAGACGAGCACAAGGTGCGGGCGCGCATGTGGTTCCACAGCCTGCGCGACCGCATCTGTTCGGCGTTCGAGATGATCGAGGATGAACTGCGCGGCCCGTTGCGCGGCCGGCGCGCCGGCCGCTTCGAGCGCACCGAATGGATCCGCCCCGAGGGCGGCGGCGGCGTCATGTCGGTCATGAAG
>JBKJNE010000170.1:0-4902 GCA_046596015.1 Alphaproteobacteria bacterium | reverse complement strand
CGTTTCGCGGCGGACCGCCGTTCCAGCGCGACCATCGAGATGGCGCTGACGACGCTGTTCATGGCCTATTCGGTGATGAACGTCGCCGACATCTCGATCTACGCCTATACCCGCATGCAGGTGCAGAACGCCGCTCAGATGGGCGCCCAGGCGGCTTACGAGGCCTGTGACAGCGACGACCTGCCGGCGACCAGTGAATGCGCCGATCTCAACGCCGCGGTCCTCCGCGGCATACAGAGCACCGCGCTCGGCAGCCGCGTCACCCTGAAGAGCGGATCGCCCTCGGAAGGCTGGTACTGCATCAACTCGTCGAACGCACTGCAATACATGACTTCCTACAACAGCAAACCGGCCGACTGCTCGGGCGCCGGCATGGCCAGCCTGCAGCCCGGCGACTACATCAAGGTCGAAACCCAGCACACCTATTCTCCGGTGTTTCCGAGCAACACCACGGTCGGAAGCCTGCTCAATACAGCGATGTCGGCATCCGCGCTGGTACGGCTGGAGTAGGGCATGCGCACCGCAGCCAGGAACCTCGCCGACAAGCGCGGCACCGCGGCGGTCGAGTTCGCCCTCGTGCTGCCGATGTTCCTGATCCTGCTGATCGGCGGCTTCTTCTGCGCGTTCATGCTGTTCACGGCGGGTGGTTTGCACTATGCCGTCGAGCGCGCGGCGCGGTGCGCCAAGGTGCAGACCTCGGTTTGCACCAGCACGACGGCCACGCAGAACTACGCGCAGACGCAGTTCAGCGGCTATGGCGTGACGCCCGTCTTCACGGCGGTCTCCACCACCTGCGGCCAGCAGGTAACGGGATCGGCGACGTTCGCCATGAACATCTATGTCAGGACCATCAGCATCCCGCTGACCGCGACGGCCTGCTATCCCTGAAATCCGGCCTGAAGCCGGAACATCGCTGCCGGCAACCGGGCCGCGGCGGATCCCTTCTTGCCCGGAACCGCTTTAGTTGAGCCGCTTCGCCAGGCCGGGCGGCAGTTCATCCCGCTTGGCCAGCCCGGGCGGCAGCTCGTCCCGCTTATCCAGGCCATAGGGCAAGGTCGGCGACACCGGGTCGCCGGGGCCGGGCATGGGCGGTCCGCCGTCATGGCCATAGCCGTTGCCGTTGCCGTGGCTCTCATGGCCGACGCCGTTGCCGCCGTTGTTGGTTCCGCTGCCATGCCCCACATCGGCCGGCGGATTCCAGGCGACGGCCGCCGGCGGAATGGCGTTCGCGCTGGCCGGCTTCTCCTTGGCGGCCGCCGGAACGGCAAGTACAAGCATCGTCAGACCCGTCAATAGTGGCTTCGTGAGCACGATCTTCATGGCCAAACTCCTTACAGCCGTTGACTCAGCAAGAGCTAGAGTAACCGACGGAGTCTGCAACCTATGATTTTAATTTCAATGTCTGATTCACGCAGGGGTGGTATTCGAGAATCTTGATCACGAATATTTCACACAATGCTCACGATCATGGCGAAGACTCGAGCAGAGTCCGGCGTTGCTGCCATAATTGCTCCCGAATAGTGCGAAACCCCGAAATCGGCCTTCCCAGCGTGAAGGCCGCCATCCGGTTTATGGCTAGTAATCCAACGCCATACCCATGCTCGGCACGCGAGCACTCACATACAAGTCACCTTGGCGTGAGGCCTTGTTGTGTCGTCTTGGAGGAAGCCGTTTGGACGGCGGCTGCGCCCCGGCGGCCCGAATTTGTCCGCCCACACCGGAAACGCCCGCACCCGATCACGCCTTTGTGCGCGGAAAGTATTTCCATTTTTAGGCAATTCGCGTTAATTACCCAGATTGGGGTTACAGTGTCAGTCTGAAAAGGCGACGAAAATGTCTACCAAGGCCAAAATTCTGTCGGCGCTCATGGGCGCTGGCGCGTTGCTCATCGCGGCAAGTCCGGCTAAGGCGCTGTTCGTCGATCCACCAGCCGGGACGACGTTCACGGGCCTTACATATACCGCCGGCCCTCCCGGTGGATTTGGCGCCGCCCACAGGACCGAAGTCGAGGGCGATCTAGAGGCGGCTTATCCAAGCCTTGGCGACATTATCTACATCGGACGAGTCGGGCGCGACGGGACGACCCTTTACCAAGATGTTCCCGACCCGCCTCCGACAGTGCTTTCAGGCGCCTGCACGAGCGCGACCGGCTGCTCCGAGGGAACCTGGGCGTTCAACAGCACCCAGTATCTGATCGCATTCATCGAAATCACTACCGCGGGTGACGCGCGCATCTATCAACTGACGCCGTTTGCCCTCTCCGGCGTATGGAATACTGCCGGCTTTCCTCTCACCCCAGGTGGCGACCGGAAGAACCTGTCGCACTTCGATCTTTTCGGGATCGAGCAGGCGACCACCAACGTGCCAGAGCCAAGCGCCATGCTCCTTCTGGGCCTTGGCTTGACCGGGCTAGCGTTGATCCGGCGGCGCAGGCCGTCCGCTAACGTCATGGTCGCCGCCTGAGCCAATTATCCACGGTCGACGGTCCCTTCGGCCCCTAAGTCGGAGACGAAAGAAGAAGCGCCGTCGCGGAGCGACGGCGCTTTTGTCTTGCGGCAGGCCTTGGAGGCTTTGGGCCTCAGACCTTGGTCGAGACGGTGGTGAACAGGGTGTTGAGGTTGTCGCCGACGGTTCCCAGGATCGCCGCGAGCGCGACCGCGATCAGCGCCGCGATCAGACCGTATTCGATGAGGGTAACGCCCTTATCGTCCTTCACGATATTCCGAATTGAGCGGAACATTTCATCCTCCAGATGTTTTGGTCGCCTCAGAAAACCAATAACCATGTCGACTCGTGTGGAGTCATCTTGAATTAGACACCTTTTCGGCACACCGTCCACACAATTATGTGGTATTATATTGCCGCTAATTCATATCATTTTACAATCAATTTTCTATAAAACGGGTTCTACTGCTTTTCCTTGCAATTCACGCGCTTCACTACTAAATCACGGATTAGTGAGCAGCGTGCAGGCCATGACACACCAGCCCATCGTCCAGCAGGCCCTTGAAGACTTCCAGCGCATCTATCCCCGCCCCGTGCTGGGCAGGGCGCACCGCGTGTTCGTCGGACGGGACGAAGCCGCCATCATCGAGATGAAGCCGCGCATTGGCGAGCGGCGGCGGTTCATGGTCGATGTCATCAGCCGCGTCGGCCTGGCGTCCCGATATCAGTACGCGCTGGGGGACGACGGCGAACTCCAACGGCGCGACGACGACTAGCTCAGGAAGACTACCGAATCCGGCAGAGAACCAGCCTGCCAAGCCGTAGCTCGCTGGAACCTTCGCCCGCCTACGCCCTGCGGGCTCCGGCGTGGCAACCTCGCCCGCTGCGCGAGCGGAGGTTGGTGGGCATGCAAGGACTCGAACCTTGGACCCGCTGATTAAGAGTCAGCTGCTCTACCACCTGAGCTACATGCCCGTCACCAAGGAGGCGGCTTATACAAAAATGACTCCGCCATGTCGACAGCTAAAACGCCCGAAAAACCGCGGGGTCAGAGGACGGTTCCCTGCCTCGCCAGCGGCACTGTCCCCTGGCGCGACAGCACCACGTTACGGTGCACGTAGACGTTCATCAGCAGACCCATGCCGATCAGCAGCGTCATCATCGCCGAGCCGCCGAACGACACCAGCGGCAGCGGCACGCCGACCACCGGAATCAGCCCCATGACCATGGCGATGTTGATGAACACATAGAGGAAGAACGTGGTGGTGACGCCCACCGCCATCAGCCGCGCGAAATGGTTGCGCGCCGACAGCGCGATCAGGAAACCGTAGCCGATCAGCACCGCGTAGAGAATCACCAGCGTCACGCCGCCGACGAAGCCGAACTCCTCGGCCAGCGCCGTGAAGATGAAGTCGGTCTGCTTCTCGGGCAGGAAATCCAGGTGCGACTGGGTGCCCTGCATGAAGCCCTTGCCGCTGACGCCGCCCGATCCCAGCGCGATCTTCGACTGCTGGATGTGATAGCCGGTGCCGAGCGGGTCGCTGTCCGGGTCCAGGAACGTGAATACCCGATCACGCTGGTAGTCATGGAGCTGGTAGAAGCCGGCGGTGGCGCCCGCCACCGCGATCACCGCGCCGACCAGGAACACCTTGCGCGGCACGCCGGCCACGAACAGCAGCGTGGCGCCGCCCGCCGCGATCAGCAGCATGGTGCCCAGATCGGGCTGGCGCAGTACCAGCACCGACGGCAGGCCGATCAGCAGCGCCGGCTTGATCAGCGTCTTCAGGTTCTTCACCTCGTCGAGGGTCAGGCCGTGATAGTAGCGGGCCAGCGCCATGACGAGGCCGATCTTCATGATCTCGGACGGCTGCAGCCGCACGAAGCCCAGATCCAGCCAGCGCTGGGCGCCGCCGCCGATGTCGCCGATGATCTCCACCGCGATCAGCATGACGAGACCGACGCCGTAGATCGCGTAGGACAGCTTCCACCACCACCGGACATGGACCAGCGCGATGGTGACCATGCAGGTGAAGCCGATGGCGAAGACGATCATCTGCCGGCCGGCCAGCTTGCCGAAATCCCCCGACGACACCGAATACAGCATGGCGAAGCCGATGCCGGCGATGCACAGCAGCACGATCATCATGCTGCCGTGCAGGTCCATCACCTTGGACATCAGCAGCCGGTAGCGGTTGCGGGCGGCGCGCGCGTCAGCCATGGCCATGCTCGTCGTTGTCATGGCCGTGATGATCGTGACCGTCCAGGAACCGCTCGTGAAGCTCGGCCTCGGCCAGCATGGGCCGGCCGCCCGTCAGGCCGCAGGGATCGCGGATGAACGCCTCGCGCATGATGTCGCGGGCGATCGGCGCCGCCACCGCCGAGCCCCCGCCGCCATGCTCGACGATGATCGCGATGGCATAGGCCGGATCGTCGATGGGACCCCAGGCGATGAACAGT
>JBKJNE010000050.1:0-3682 GCA_046596015.1 Alphaproteobacteria bacterium | reverse complement strand
AACGGGTGACAGTCTGGTACTCGGCACCCACGGCGATTCGGATGCTGATGCGGATGGGCGAGGATTTTCCCAGATCCTACGATCTGGCATCGCTCCGGTTCATCGCCAGTGTCGGCGAACCGCTGCACGCCGAGGCAGTGGCCTGGAGCCTGCGGGCGTTCGGCAAGCCTATCCATGACAACTGGTGGCAGACGGAAACCGGCGGCATCATGATTTCCAATTCCGCCGCGGTCCCGATCAAGCCCGGCTCGATGGGCAGGCCGGTACCGGGCATCGAGGCGGCCATCGTGCGCCGCGACGGCGACCGGATCGTCCCGGTCGACGGGCCCGACATCGAGGGCGAGTTGGCTCTAGTGCCCGGCTGGCCCTCCATGTTCCGAGGCTACCTGGGCCAACCTGAGCGCTATGCCAGTTGCTTCGTGGATGGCTGGTACCTGACCGGTGACCTCGCACGCCAGGATGCGGATGGTTATTTCTGGTTCGTCGGTCGCGCCGACGACGTCATCAAGTCGTCCGGCCACCTTGTGGGGCCTTTCGAGGTGGAAAGCGCGCTGATGGAGCACCCGGCCGTCTCGGAGGCGGCCGTGATCGGTCTGCCCGATCCAGTGGCGGGCGAGGTGATCAAGGGCTTCGTGACGCTGAACGAAGGCTTTGCCGGCGACGAAAAGACGCTGCGAGACATCCTCGCCCATGCCCGCAAGAAGCTCGGTCCGGCCATCGCCCCCCGGACCGTCGAAGTGCGGGCCTCGCTGCCCGTGACCCGCAGCGGCAAGATCATGCGCCGGCTGCTGCGCGCCCGGGAGTTGGGACTGCCCGAAGGCGACCTGTCGACGCTGGAGAGAGGCGCATGACGAGCAGCGGCCAGGTTGGCGCCACCGGGACCGGCGATCTCGCCTTGTTGCGGCAGATGCTGCTGATCCGGCGGTTCGAGGAGAAATGCGTTGAACTTTACAGTGCCGGCAATATCCGCGGGTTCATGCATCTCTACATTGGCGAGGAGGCCATCGCGGCTGGCGTGATATCCGGACTGGCGCCGGAGGATGCCGTCGTCTCCACATACCGCGAGCATGGCCATGCTCTGTCGCGCGGCCTGTCCGCGTCTTCCATCATGGCGGAAATGTATGGAAAGGTCGAAGGCTGCGCACGCGGCCGCGGCGGGTCGATGCACCTGTTCGACGCGGCAACGCGGTTCTATGGCGGCAATGCCATTGTCGGCGGCGGGCTTCCGATTGCCGTGGGACTCGGGCTGGCCGATGCGATGCGCGGTCTGAACCGCGTCACCTGCTGCTTCTTTGGCGAGGGGGCGGCGGCGGAGGGCGAGTTTCATGAATCTCTCAATCTGGCAAAGCTCTGGAAGCTGCCCGTCCTATTTATCTGCGAGAACAATCTCTACGCCATGGGAACGCGCCTGGAGCGATCGGAATCCCAGGTCGACATCCTCCGCCACGCTCACAGCTACGACATGGCCGGCGAAAGGGTCGATGGCATGGATGTCCGCGCGGTGGCCGCCGCGTCAGCCAAGGCCACCGACCATGTCCGGTCGGGTCAGGGTCCGTATTTCCTGGAATGCATGACCTACAGGTTTCGCGCCCATTCCATGTTCGACGCGGAACTCTACCGCACCAAGGCGGAGGTGGAGGAGTGGCGTCGCCGTGATCCCCTTGTCCTGTTCTTGGGCGTGCTGGAAGCTGAGGGAATCCTTGCGCCCGGGGTGCTGGACGAGATGGAGCGCGAGGTCGGACGGGTGATTGCCGAAGCGGTCGAGGCGGCCGAGGCCGGGCACTGGGAACCGGTCGAGGGGTTGACCCAGGACGTCTATACCGAACCGGCGGAGATCGCGTCATGAGCGGGCCTGGGGAGGTCAGTTTCCGGGAGGCGATTCGCGATGCCCTTCGCGAGGCGATGCGCAACGACGAGCGCGTCTTTCTTATGGGAGAGGACGTCGGCCGCTACGGTGGCGCCTTCGCCGTCAGCAAAGGGCTGCTCGAGGAATTCGGCGAGCAACGCATCCGCGACACGCCGCTGTCCGAATCCGCCTTCACTGGCGCAGGTATCGGTGCCGCACTGGGCGGCCTGAGGCCGATCGTCGAGATCATGACGGTGAATTTCAGCCTTCTCGCTTTGGATCAGATCGTCAACAACGCGGCCACCATACGGCACATGTCCGGCGGCCAGTTCTCGGTCCCGTTGGTCATAAGGATGGCCACCGGTGTCAGCAAGCAACTTGCCGCGCAGCATTCCCACAGTTTCGACGGCTGGTACGCCCATGTGCCCGGCCTTAAGGTCGCTGCCGTCGGCACGGTCGAGGACGCGCGCGGGCTCCTGTCGGCGGCCCTGGCCGATCCCGATCCGGTTATTCTGCTGGAGCCCACCGCGCTTTATAATCTGACCGGGACGACCGGGGACTATGCCTCGGCCGACCTGAAGCACGCGAAGGTCCGCCGACCCGGCGAGGACATCAGCCTCATCACGTGGGGCGGTTGTCTGGGCAAGGCACTGGACGCGGCCAGCGCGCTGGCGGCCGATGGCATTTCCTGCGACGTGGTGGATGTGCGCGTGTTGCGGCCGCTGGACGACGCCACCATCATGGCTTCCGTTACACGCACGAGGCGGGCTCTGGTGATTTCCGAGGAGTGGCGCAGCGGCAGCTTCGCCGCCGAGATCAGCGCACGCATCATGGAACAGGCATTCTATGAACTGGATGCACCTGTGGATCGCCTCTGCTCGGTCGAGGCGCCCATTCCGTATGCAAGACATCTGGAGGAAGCCGCCATACCGCAAGTTGCAAGCATTGTCGCGAAGGTGAAGACCATGGTGCGCGCACATGGCTGAATTCCGCATGCCGTCGCTAGGCTCCGACATGCAGAGCGGTGTGCTGGTCGAGTGGCTCAAGCATCCCGGCGACCGGCTCAAGCGCGGCGACCTGATCGCCGTGATCGAGACAGACAAGGGCGCGATCGAGATCGAGGCATTCCAGGACGGAGTCATAGACACGCTTGTCGCACACGAAGGTGAGCGCAAGAACGTCGGCGATGTCCTGGCGATTCTGGACGTCGAGGGCGAGGCGCCGGCCGTTGCGATTTCGGCGGAATCCATACCAGCCGCCTCTTCTGCTCCTGCGGCGCAGGCATCGACACCCGCGACGACAAGGCGGCGGGTGTCGCCGGCTGCCCGCAAGCGCGCCGAGGAACTCGGGGTCGAGATTGAGCTGGTCGAGGGAACCGGCCGGGACGGCGCGGTGACCAGCGAGGATGTCGAACGAGCGGCCGCGGCGCGCGCGGCGCGGGGGCAGGAGACAAGAAGAGCCGGTCCCGATGTAGCCGCCATGCGGCGCGCCATTGCCAGCGCCATGACCCGGGCCAATCGGGAAATTCCTCACTATTACGTTTCGACGACTGTCGATATTGAGCCGGTGCTCGACTGGCTCGAACGGCACAATGCCGGTCTGCCGCCGGGAGAGCGAATCCTTCCGACCGTGCCCATCATCAGGGCTGCCGCCCTTGCGCTCCGCCAGGTGCCAGAACTCAACGGCTTCTATGGCGAGAGCGGCTTCGAGGCGGCGCGGTCGGTCAATGTTGGAGTAGCCATAGCCTTGCGTGGCGGCGGCCTTGTCGCGCCGGCGATCTTCGACTCCGAAACACATCCGCTGCCGCAATTGATGGACCGGCTGCGCGATCTCACT
>JBKJNE010000425.1:0-12741 GCA_046596015.1 Alphaproteobacteria bacterium | reverse complement strand
AGATGCCCTCCTCACTAAACAGTTGGTCAGGCCTGTAGCTCTTCAGCCATTTCTCCAAAACACCAAGATGGCTTGGGTGCTCGGCGATGCGAGCCAGGGGCACCTGATGCGACCGCCAACTCCCCTCGGTCTGCAGGCCTTCCACTTCCTTGGGACCAGTCCAGCCTTTGGGGCTGACGAGGACGATCATCGGCCAGCGTGGTCGTTCATGCGCGGCCTTTCCGTCGCGAGCGGCCCGCTGAATACTGGATATCCGCTCAACGACGGTTTCCAGCGTTGTCGCCATAAGCCGGTGCATGGCTTGAGGGTCCGTCCCCTCGACAAAAAAGGGCTCATGGCCGTAGCCCCGAAGCAGGCTATCCAACTCCTGGCGGCCGATGCGCGCCAGAATGGTCGGGTTGGATATCTTGTAACCGTTGAGGTGGAGGATCGGCAGAACAGCCCCGTCTCGCGCCGGATTTAGAAACTTGTTTGAATGCCATGCTGCGGCTAGGGGACCCGTTTCCGCTTCGCCGTCTCCAATGACACAGCTGACGACAAGCTCGGGATTGTCGAACGCCGCGCCATACGCATGCGCGAGGGAATAGCCCAGCTCTCCGCCTTCATGGATGGAACCAGGCGTTTCAGGCGCGGTATGGCTTGGGATGCCGCCGGGAAAAGAAAACTGTTTGAACAGCTTTTTCATGCCTTCGGAATCTTGGGTAATCTGCGGAAAGTGCTCGGTATAGCTGCCTTCCAGGTATGTGTTGGCGATAATGGCTGGAGCGCCATGCCCCGGCCCGGCGACGAAGATCATATTAAGATGGTGCCGCCGGATGATCCGGTTCAGGTGAGCATAAACGAAACTGAGCCCCGGGCTTGTTCCCCAATGCCCTAACAGGCGAGGCTTTATGTGGCTTAACTCCAGCGGCACTTTCAGCAGTGGATTATCAAGCAAATATATCTGACCAACAGAAATGTAATTTGCCGCTCTCCAATAGGCATCGACGAGCGACATTTCCTCATGGGGAAAGTCGTGGGTCAATTCGCACCTCCAGTTTTGACGTGTCCGCATCAAGCCTAGCATGGCTTATCAAAGCGTGGGCTTGGCGGCTCGTCCCATCGGTCGGAATCCCACCGTGTGTCCGGCCAGTGCCTTGCCATCGACGGTGATTCTCACGTCGCCCTTCCCGAGGTAATCAGGATCTTCCTTGGGACTTTAACGTCCTCTCGCCGTACATGTTGCGGGCGGCCGGGATTCATTCGCGGGGTTAAGCCAGGCTGGGTTGTTCAAAAGGGAAGGAGGGAACCGATCCGCGACTTTCGGCGTTGTTTGTGCGAAAAGCCGGCTTATCTTCCGCTTGCGCGAGCGTCTATAAAAGCCGGCTTATCTTCCGCTTGCGCGAGCGTCTATAATCGCATGGCGCGGCGATTTCGCGCTGAGAAGTCGATACAGTAATATTCGTAAAACAATGCCAGGGTTCGGGACACCATGAGTTGGACCCTCGAACTCGAAGGCAAGGTGTTACGCCAGAATCCGTGGCCTTGGCAATGCGCGGGCTGGTTGATACGGATCAATGGGGCAAAACGCTCGATCTGATAGCTATTGCCTTGAGCCACGATGGGGGCCGTGCGCGTAAAGCAACTCTGAGTTTGGTTCATGCCGGTCGGGGTGACGTGCAATGATCACTTTCAATGTCGTAAGAGAACCTCGCGGATGGGCGATCCGAACGGGCAGGAGCATGTCCACGCCCTTCCGGTCAAGGGATATGGCCATCCGCGAAGCGATATCGCTCGCCGACGCTATTGGGTGCCACGGTGAATGCGTCGAAGTTATTGTCGAAGGCGAGGGTTTGAACGACCCTCCCAGACGCCTCAACGGGATGAAATGGGCTCGCCTCGACGCGCTTCTGCGCGGACGCAGGGCGGGAGCCTGATGCAATGGGCACCGCCGGGTCCCCGTGAAGGGACAGCGAGACGATGCCACACCAAGCCGATGCGTTCGCCCGCCATCGCGAATCCCGCCGGAGAGCGAAGCTGACCCAACGGCCAGGGCGCCTTTCGGGCAACGCGGACGCGAACCCGCCCTGGGATGACGGCGCCCCCATTCGCGCCGAGCTCTTCAGCGTCGAGCGGCTCGAAGAGCATGCAAGAAGCCTCGCGGCGGCACAGCCCGTAACGCCCCGCGAGGTAAGGGGCGCCTCCCTGGCGAAGAGGCTTGCCGATAATGAGGCCATTCTTCAGGCCGCCTATCGCGAAGTAGCCGAAGCCATCGACGCGGGCGCGTCCATCACCCCCGCCGCCGAATGGCTGATCGACAATTTCCATCTGGTCGAGAAGCAGATTCGCGAAGTCAGGGCCGATCTGCCGCCCGCCTATTATCGCCAACTGCCCAAGCTCGCCGGCGGGCCCCTCGCGGGATATCCGCGCGTCCTGGGCCTGGCCTGGGGGTTCGTCGCCCACACCGACAGCCTGTTCGATCCGGAGATTCTGCGCCGCTACATGCGCGCCTATCAGGATATCCAACCGCTGACCATCGGCGAGTTGTGGGCGGTCGCCATCACGCTGCGGGTCGTCCTGATCGAAAATCTCCGGCGGATCGCCGAGCGGGTCAAGGACAGCCGCGCCGGCCGCCGCGCCGCGGACGCGTTGGCCGACCGGCTTCTGGGCACCGGCGGCAAGGCGCCGGAAACGTCCGAAGTCGTGCTGACGCCCCTCTCCGGCAAGACACACGACGGCGCTTTCCTGGTGCAACTGGTTCATCGGCTGCGCGACCAGGATCACGGCATTGCCCCCGCGCTGGAGTGGCTCGACGAGCAATTCGCGCGGCAGGGCACGACCGCCGACGCCGTCGTCCGCGACGAACACCAGAAGCAGGTGTCCGGCAGCGTCACGGTGCGGAACATCATCACCAGCATGCGCCTCATGTCCGACGTCGACTGGACGGAGCTGTTCGAACGCGTCAGTCCGGTCGATGACATCTTCAGGGCCGGAAGCGCGTTCGAGAGCATGGATTTTCCGACGCGCAATCTCTATCGCACCGCCGTCGAACAACTCGCCCGAGGCTCCAACCTTACCGAGTTGGACGTGGCCCGCGCCGCGGTCGCGGCGGCGCGCACGATACGAGAAAATCCGGCCGGATCAGATGCCCGCAAGGCCGACCCGGGCTACTACCTGGTCGCCGGCGGACGCGATGAATTCGAGGCGTCAATCGGATTCAAGCCACCCGCATGGACCTGGCCCGGCCGCCTGTCTCGCAAGCTGGGCATCGGCGGCTATGTAATCGCCGGCGCCCTCACCGCCGCCGGCCTGCTGGCGATTCCCCTGCTCGGCGCCGCGTCGAACGGCGTCGACGGCGAATGGCTACTGTTGCTGGGCATCCTGGGACTGGTGCCGGCGATCGACGTGGCCGTCGTGCTCGTCAACCACGTCGTCACCCGCGGCTTCCGGGCCACCCTGCTGGTGGCCCTGGACATGCGTGGCGGCATTCCGCCGGATCTGCGCACGCTGGTGGCGGTGCCGACCCTGCTGACCTCGCTGCAGGACATCGACGAGCAGATCGAGCGCCTGGAGGTCCATCATCTGGCGAGCCCCGAGGGCGATCTCCACTATGCCCTGCTATCCGACTGGGCCGACGCGCCGAGCGAGCATACCGACCGGGATGATGCGCTGCTGGCCGCGGCGTCTGCGGGTGTCGAAAGACTCAACCAGCGCCATGGCCCGGCGCCGGGCGGTCCCCGCTTCCTGTTGCTGCACCGGCGCCGTGTCTGGAATCAGAGCGAACGCTGCTGGGTGGGGTGGGAGCGCAAACGCGGAAAGCTGTCCGAACTCAACCGGCTGCTTCGCGGGGCCGAGGACACGACCTTCATCATGCCGGCAGCCGTCCCGACGGATGTCCGCTACGTCATCACGCTGGACTCGGACACGCGGCTGCCGCGCGAAACCGTTGGCCGGCTGATCGGCAAGATGGCCCATCCCCTGAACCGGCCACGGCTGGACGAACGGCTCGGGCGCGTCGTCGAAGGCTACGCCATATTGCAGCCCAGAGTGACGCCGGCGCTGCCGGTACGGCATCAAGGCTCGCTGTTTCTCCGCGTCTTCGCGAGGGCGACGGGCATCGATCCGTATGCCGCCGCGGTTTCGGACGTCTATCAGGATCTGTTCGGCGAGGGCTCCTATACGGGCAAGGGTATTTACGACGTCGACGCCTTCGAGGCAGCGCTGCACGGGCGCGTGCCCGAAAGCACCCTGCTCAGCCACGATCTGTTCGAGGGTGTCTTCGCCCGCGCCGGCCTGGCGTCGGACGTCGAGGTCGTGGAGGATTTCCCGATCCGCTACGACGTCGCGGCGCTCCGTCATCATCGCTGGGCGCGCGGCGACTGGCAGCTGCTCCCGTGGATATTCGGACACGGACCTCGGGGCGCTCGAGGAAGCGTTCCGGCGCTGGGCCGCTGGAAGATGCTCGATAATCTGCGCAGGACGCTTTCCGCGCCGTCGGCCGTCCTCGCCCTGATCGCCGGCTGGGCCTTGCCGCTCCACGAAGCGGTGGTCTGGACGGCCTTCATCGTAGCGACGATGGTGCTGCCTCCGCTCATTCCCGTCATTTCGGCCGTCGCGCCCCGCCGCCCGGGCGTGACGCTGGAAAGCCACGCGCGGGCCCTGGGCGCCGAGCTGCGCCTCGCGCTTGTCCAGTCCGGCCTGATGCTCATTTTCCTGGCGCACCAGGCCTGGTTGATGGGGGACGCCATCCTGCGCACCCTGGCGCGGCTGATCCTGACGCGCCGCCACCTCTTGCAGTGGGTGCCCACGGCCCTTGCCGCGTTCGGCCCCCGTCCGGGCATGCGCCGCTTCTACAACCGGATGGCCGGCGCGCTCGTCATCGGCGCCGTCGCGGTCGCCGTGGCCTCGATACAGGCGGAGGACACGTGGCCCCTCGCCGCCATGTTCGCGGTCATCTGGTTCGCCTCTCCCGCCGTCGCGGTCTGGGCCAGCCGGTCGCCTCGCGTCCTGGGCCGGCGCCCGCTGGACGCGGCGGATACCCTGTCACTGCGGCTGATCGCGAGACGGACCTGGCGCTTCTTCGAGGTTTTCGTCGTGCGGGCCGACAACATGCTGCCGCCGGACAACTTCCAGGAGACGCCGGAGCCGGTCGTGGCGCACAGGACCTCGCCCACCAACATCGGCCTGTACCTGCTGGCCGTGGCGAGCGCGCGGGATTTTGGATGGATCGGCACCACCGAAGCCACGGAACGGCTGGAAGCGACGCTTGCGACCATGGCGCGCATGGCCAGGCATCGCGGCCACTTCTATAATTGGTACGACACGCGTGACCTCCGGCCGCTCGATCCGCCCTACGTCTCCTCGGTCGACAGCGGAAACCTGGCCGGGCACCTCATCGCGCTCGCCAACACCTGCGGCGAGTGGCGCGGCGCAGCGCCAATCGCGGAACGGCGCATCGACGGCATGTCAGACGCGCTGGACATCCTCAGGCAGGAGGTGGACCGGCTGCTCGCCACGCAGCAATCGCCGACCGCGCCCTGGCGGCGGCTCTGCAACGAGATCGACCATCTGGCATCAGCCTTGTCGAAGGCCGGCGCGGACGGCGGCGAGGCCGAGCAGAGACTGGCCGAGCTTCTCGCGGAAGCGGCCCAGCTCGAGGATACGGTGCGCGGGATCGCCGTCGAGGAGAGCGACGAAACCGGCGTCGACCTGCAGTTCTGGGCGGAGGCGTTAGTGCGCTGTGTTCGTAGCCACTTGTGCGACCTCCCAGAGAGCGGCGCCGGGCTATTGTTGCCCAGGCTGTCCGCCATTGAAGAAGCCGCGCGCTCGATGGCGCTGGCGATGGAGTTCGACTTTCTCCTGAACACCGACCGCCTGCTGCTTTCGATCGGCTATCAGGTGCAGCAGGGCACGCTGGATCCGAGCTGCTATGATCTCCTCGCCTCGGAAGCCAGGCTGGCGAGCTTCCTGGCGATCGCCAAGCGGGACGCCCCTCCCCGGCACTGGTTCCGTCTGGGCCGCGCCGTGACACCGGTAGCGAAGGGCGCGGCGCTGATCTCGTGGTCGGGCTCGATGTTCGAGTATCTAATGCCGTCGCTGGTCATGCGGGCGCCGGCCGACAGCCTCATCGAACAGACCAACCGGCTGATCGTCAAACGCCAGATCGCCTACGCCGAGGCGCGGCAGGTCCCCTGGGGCGTATCGGAATCGGCCTACAACGCCCGCGACCTGCAGTTCACCTATCAATATTCCAATTTCGGCGTGCCCGGCCTTGGCCTGAAACGCGGCCTGGCTGACAACACGGTGATCGCGCCCTATGCCACCGCGCTGGCCAGCATGATCGATCCTCGGGCCGCCATCCGGAACTTCGAGCGGCTGGAGGCCCTGGGCGCGCGCGGCCGGCACGGCTTCTACGAGGCACTGGATTTCACGCCCGCGCGGGTTCCGGATGGTGCCAGCGTGGCCATCGTGCGAACCTTCATGGCGCACCATCAGGGCATGACGATCGGCGCGATCGCCGATACCCTACTCGACGGCGTGATGCGCAGGCGCTTCCACGCCGAGCCCATCGTCCAGGCGACGGAGCTTCTGCTGCAGGAACGTGTCCCCCGGGACGTCACGATCACCCCGCCGCTGGTATCCGACACGACGTCTGCGACCAGGACCAGAAGCACCGAAAGCCCCAGCGTCTGGCAGGCCATGCCGAACGGCGCGACGCCGGCGACCCAGCTCCTGTCCAACGGGCGCTACTCGGTCATGCTGACGGCGGCGGGATCGGGCTACAGCACTTGGCGCGACCTGGCGGTGACCCGGTGGCGCGAGGACGTGACCTGCGATGACTGGGGTTCCTATATTTTCCTTCGGGACGCGTCGAACGGTGAAGCCTGGTCGGCAACCTACCAGCCCATCGGCGTTGGCGCCGAGGCGTATGACGTCACGTTCACCGAGGACCGTGCCGAGTTCGCGCGGCGGGACGACGGTCTGATGACGACGATCCAGGTGCTGGTATCGTCGGAGGACGACGCGGAGGTAAGGCGCGTGTCGGTCTCGAACCTGGGCGCCTACCCGCGCGAGATCGAGCTGACGTCGTATGCCGAGCTGGTTCTGGCGCCGCAGGCGGCCGACGTCGCGCACCCCGCGTTTTCGAAGCTGTTCGTCGAAACCGAGTATCTCGCCGGCCTTGGAGCGATCCTGGCGACGAGACGGCGGCGAGCGCCAGCCGAACCGGAAGTGTGGGCGGCGCATCTCGCGGTGGTCGACGGCGAAGCCGTGGGCAAGCGCGAGTTCGAAACCGATCGCGCACGGTTTCTGGGTCGCGGTGGCGGCGTGCGATCGCCCGGCGCGATAACGAGCGGCCGCTCGCTTTCCGGCGCGACCGGGACCGTGCTGGATCCGATTTTCGCGCTGCGCCGCACGGTACGGATCGCACCGGGCGCGACCGCCAGCGTCGACTTCTGGACGATGGTCGGCTCGTCGAGGGCCGGCATCCTGGACCTGGTCGACAAGCATCACGACGTGAATGCTTTCGAACGTGCGGCCGCCCTGTCCTGGACCCAGGCGCAGGTCCAGCTTTACCACCTCGACATCGATCGCGGCCAAGCGCTGCAATATCAGCGCCTGGCCGGGCACATCCTCTATGCCGCGCCGATGCTGCGACCGCCCTCGGAGACCATTGGTAGCGGCAGCGGCGGGCAGCCGGGGCTGTGGAGCCTGGGCATATCCGGCGATCTGCCCATCATTCTGATACGCATTTCCGACGTGCTCGAGATCGACCTGGTAAGAGAAGTCCTCCAGGCGGTCGAATACTGGCGGATGAAGCGGCTGGCCGTCGACCTGGTGATCCTCAACGAACGCACCTCGTCCTACGTGCAGGACCTGCAGATAGCCCTGGAGACACTCGTCAGAGCCAGCCAGTCACGCCCGCAGATAGGCGACGAGCGGCCACCAGGGCACATCTTCATTCTGCGCGCCGACCTGATCACACCTGAATCGCGGGTTCTCCTGTCATCCGTGGCTCGCGTTCTGCTGGCGGGAGAGCGCGGACGCATGCTCGACCAGCTCGAACGTGCGCCAGAACCGGAAACATCACGGCGGACGACGCCGAAGCCCCGGGCGGCGATCTCAGAACTGCAGGTGTCGCGCCCCGCGCCGGGAGCGGAATATTTCAACGGGCTGGGCGGCTTCACCGAGGATGGGCGGGAGTACACGACGGTCCTTGGCCCCGGCCAGTCGACGCCGGCGCCATGGATCAACGTGGTGGCCAATCACGGCTTCGGCTTCCAGGTCTCGGCGGAGGGAAGCGGATACACCTGGTCGGTGAACAGCCGCGAGCACCAGCTGACGCCATGGTCCAACGACATCGTGACCGACAGGCCGGGTCAGGGATTCTATGTGAGGGACGAGGAAACCGGGGATCTCTGGAGTCCGACCGCGCTGCCGATCCGGGATGACGCCGCGACCTACGTGGCGCGGCACGGCTGGGGCTACAGCCTTTTCGAGCACACGTCGCACGGCATCGCCTCGCGGCTGCTGGAATTCGTGCCGCTCGAGGACCCGGTGAAGATATCCCGGCTGACCCTGCGCAATCTCTCGGGCCGCACGAGGCGGCTGTCCGTGACCGCCTATGCGGAGTGGGTGCTGGGCGCGTCGCGCGCCGCCGCGGCGCCCTTCACCACCACGCGCATCGATCCGGACAGCGGCGCGATGCTGGCGAGCAACCCCTGGAACCCGGCATTCGGTGCGCGCGTCGCCTTCGCCGATCTCGCCGGACGCCAGACGCGCTGGACCGGCGACCGCCGGGAGTTCATCGGCCGCAACGGTGTGCTTGCCTGGCCGGCAGCCCTGGCCAACAGAACACCGCTGTCCGGCCGGGTGGGTTCCGGACTCGACCCCTGCGCGGCGCTCCAGACGACGGTCGAGATCGCGCCCAACGGCGTGGCCGAGATCGTCTTCTTCCTCGGCGACGCGCGGGACGAAGCGGAGGCAAAATCCCTGATCACCCGATACCGCCAGCGCGACCTCGACAGCGTATTGTCGGAGGTCCGCCAATTCTGGGAAGGTACCCTGGGCGCCATACAGGTAAAGACGCCCGACCGGTCGATGGACATCATGCTCAACGGCTGGCTCACCTACCAGACGCTGGCGTGCCGCGTGTGGGCCCGGTGCGGCTTCTACCAGGCCAGCGGCGCCTACGGGTTTCGGGACCAGTTGCAGGATTGCATGAGCCTTGCCACCGTGCGGCCCTCGATGACGCGGGAGCACCTGCTCAGGGCCGCGAGCCGCCAGTTCGTCGAGGGCGATGTCCAGCACTGGTGGTTGCCGCATACAGGCCAAGGTGTGCGCACGCGCATTTCGGATGATCGCGCCTGGCTCGCCTATGCGACGGCGCACTACATCAGGGTCACCGGCGACGCCGCGGTTCTTGACGAAGACCTGCCGTTCCTGACAGGTCCGATGCTGGAGCCGGGCGAAAGCGACAGTTTCTTCCACCCGAGCGTCGCGGATCAGGCCGGTTGTCTCTACGATCACTGCGCCCGCGCACTGGACACCAGCCTGGCGGTGGGTGGACATGGCTTGCCGCTGATCGGCGGCGGCGACTGGAATGACGGCATGAACCGCGTCGGCGAAGGCGGCAGGGGCGAGAGCGTCTGGCTGGGCTGGCTGCTGCACGCCGCGCTCGATGCCTTCGCCAAGATCGCCGATGCGCGCGGCGACGCGGCGCACGCCGAAGCATGGCGGGCGCACATGCAGGCGCTGGACAACGCGCTGGAGAGCGAAGCCTGGGATGGCCGCTGGTATCGCCGCGGCTGGTTCGATGACGGCTCGCCGCTGGGATCGGCGATCAGCGAGGAGTGCCGCATCGATTCCATCGCCCAGTCCTGGGCAGTACTCTCCGGCGCCGCGCCGTTCGACCGCGCTACCCAGGCCATGGAGGCGGTCGAGCGCGAATTGATTCTGCCGCAAGATGGGCTCGCACTGCTTTTCACGCCGCCATTCGATAATTCTCCGCTCGACCCTGGCTACATCAAGGGCTATCCGCCCGGTGTGCGCGAAAACGGCGGCCAGTACACCCATGCGGCACTGTGGTCGGTGATGGCCCTCGCGGGCCTCGGTGCTGGTGACAGAGCGGCGGCGCTATTCTGGATGATCAACCCGATCAATCATGCCCGGACGCGCACTGACACGCACCGCTACAAGGTGGAGCCGTATGTGGTCGCGGCCGACGTCTACGCCGCGCCCGGCCATGTGGGGCGCGGTGGTTGGACCTGGTATACGGGCTCGGCGGGCTGGATGCAGCGCGCCGGGGTCGAGAGTATCCTCGGCCTTCGCATTGAGGGCGACCGGCTATTTCTCGATCCCTGCATTCCAAAGTCCTGGCCGCGCTTCGAGATCGTGATCCGGCATGGCGCATCGCGCTACGAAATTATCGTCGAGAACCCGCACGGCGTGCAGCGTGGTATCGCGGCCGCCGATCTTGACGGCGCCGCCATCGGCGCAAGGCCGCTCCATGTTCCATTCTTGGATGACGGATCGGGCCATCGACTTCTCGTTCAACTGGGTTGACCTGTCGGTTCTGCCTACGCAGGCATTTGCCAACTGGCCAGTCTTGACGGGGTTATTGGTGGTCCGACGCGCTGGGCGATGTGAGAAACTCCGAACCGAGAAAGGGTTCGGTGTATCGGCACGCACCGAACCAGCCAGCCATGGTGTCGAGCAAACGTCAGATATCCATATCAACGCGCACAGGCGCGAAGCGTGCAAGCAGTCGGTGTAGCATGACTGCCGATTCCGGGAGCGGCGAGTAAGAGACGTGAAGGGAAATCTCAAGTTCAACGTCTGGTACTGGGCGGCAGCGATTGTGGCAATGTCGCTCATCCAGTACTTCATCTTTGTCGCCAGCGAAGTCGCGGAAATACCCTACAGTGACTTCCAACAATATGTGCGCGACGGAAAGGTCGTGGAAGCGGCCGTGTCCGATCGCTTCATCGAGGGCAGGTTTCGAGAGGAACTGCCCGGCGGCCAGACCCGCTTTGCGACCACGCGGGTCGATCCATTGCTGGCCGACGAATTGCGCCAACACGGTGTCACGGTCACCGGCAGGATCGAAAGTACGCTCCTTCGCGACCTTCTGTCGTGGATTCTGCCGGTCGTCGCGTTTGTTGGAGTCTGGCTTTTCATGGTGCGGCGCATGGGTAGCGCCGGGTTGGGCGGCGGCCTGATGCAGGTCGGCAAGAGCAAGGCACGGGTCTATGTTGAGACCGACACGAAGGTGACGTTCAGCGATGTCGCCGGAGTTGACGAAGCCAAGGAGGAACTGAAGGAGATCATCGAGTTCCTCAAGGATCCCCAGTCCTATGGCCGGCTTGGAGGCCGGATGCCCCGGGGCATCCTCCTGGTCGGGCCGCCCGGAACCGGCAAGACCCTGCTCGCCAAGGCGGTGGCCGGTGAAGCCAAGGTGCCATTCTTTTCCATCTCTGGTTCCGAGTTCGTGGAGATGTTCGTAGGGGTCGGCGCCGCCAGGGTGCGCGATCTGTTCGAACAGGCGCGAACGCGGGCGCCGGCGATCATCTTCATCGACGAACTCGACGCCCTGGGACGCGCGCGGGGATTTGGGCCGATCATGGGCGGACATGATGAGAAAGAACAGACGCTCAATCAGTTGCTTTCGGAACTCGATGGATTTGATTCATCCGCTGGGCTCGTGCTCCTCGCGGCCACCAACCGCCCCGAAATCCTCGATCCCGCACTGTTGCGCGCCGGCCGGTTCGACCGGCAGGTGCTTGTTGACCGGCCCGACAAGGTCGGGCGGGTCCAGATTCTCAACGTTCACCTGAAGAAGGCCCACCTCGGCGGGGACGTCGACGCCGAGAAGATCGCCGCCCTCACCCCCGGCTTCACCGGTGCCGACCTGGCCAACCTGGTCAACGAAGCGACGCTCCTGGCCACCCGCAGGAAGGCGGATGCGGTCATGATGGTGGACTTCAACAATGCGATGGAACGGATTGTCGCAGGGCTGGAAAAGCGTAATCGTCTTCTCAATCCGGACGAACGCAAGATCATTGCCTATCACGAAATGGGCCATGCCCTGGTCGCCCTGTCGTTGCCTGGTGGCGACACCGTCCACAAGGTGTCCATCATTCCACGCGGGATTGGCGCCCTGGGATACACCATCCAGCGGCCCACCGAAGACCGGTACCTGATGACGCGCGAGGAGCTCGACAACAAGATGGCCGTCCTGCTGGCCGGCCGCGCCGCGGAGGCCAACGTGTTCGGCCATCTGTCGACCGGCGCCGCCGATGACCTCGCCAAGGCGACGGATATCGCGCGGGCCATGGTCACCCGTTATGGCATGTCGGAAACGATCGGCCATGTGGCGCTCGAGAAAGAGCCGCACTCCTATCTCGGCCCCTCGCCATTCGACGGCTATGCGTCGGAACGCAGATATGGCGATCGAATGGCAGACATCATCGATGAGGAAATCCGTGCCGTGATACAGCGAGCCCTGGACCAGGCTGTCCGGTTGCTCGTCGACCGGCGCGAGGTGCTCGATCGAGGCGCCGCGCTCCTGCTGGAAAAGGAAACCCTGGACGAGGCTGAACTGGCTCTGCTCGTTGCCGGGACCAACGACGCGCCCGAGCCCCGGCCTGTCGGCGAGATACGCGTTCGCTGATTGAATTCTACTCCCGCATCAGCTTCGCGTCGTCGGACTCCAGGCATGCGATCACAGACGGATGGACCGGCCGGCCGTCGCGCACGTTCAGT
>JBKJNE010000234.1:0-3101 GCA_046596015.1 Alphaproteobacteria bacterium | reverse complement strand
GCCTGTTCCATGGAGCCCCGGCGCACCAGATCGTCCGGCAGCAGCAGCGATTCCGCGATCTCGCGGACGACGGCCTCGCTCCGGTCGTCGGTCACGAACGCCAGAAAGGGGTCCCGCTGAGACGAGCCTTGCTTATCGTCAGGGGCTTGGGTCGACATGTTGGACGGTCCGTTCATTTCTATTTCGACGAGAGTTGATCAGGCATCCTTAGTCCAAGCCCTGGGTGGTCGAGAGACTCTTCAGTTCCTTAACCTTGTCGGTCCGGTAGCGCTGGACGGCGCCGACCTCCCTGTATCCCGCGGCCTTGCCCAGCGCGCGTCCGCCATCGAGGTCGCGCGGATCGGCGAGCATCAGGCCGAAATTGTATTCGTTGCTGCAGCCGAGCTTGCGGATGTCCACCGGCTCGTCGCTCCACTCCATGATACCCTCGTTGCGCTCGATATCATGGCTGCAGTCGGGCAGGACGACGGCATAGCGCTGGATCGCGACTTCGACCGTGTCGCCATAGCCGGGCGCCTCGATGATCTCGACGCGCGACGGCACGTAGCCGCCGGCGAGGAAGCTGTCGCGAAGGGCGTCTGCGATGGCAGCATTACGGCCTGGACCCGCCAGCGTCGCGGTCCGGATCTCGATATGGTCGCCATCCGCCTCGCCATTGGCGGCGAGAAACCGGTTCAGGCCGTCGATCTGGGCACGGGTCAGGGCTGTCTGGCCGCGACCGAGCTCCAGCCGGTAGCTCAGCGACGTCAGCGTCGTCGTATTGCGCGCCCTGATGTCGATATAGCCAGTGCGCGGCGGCATGTAGTTGTTGTTGGTGCTGCAGGCAGCGAGCAGCGCCGTGCCCGCCCCCAAGCCGACGGCGAGGCAGATGGAGCGCAGCGAAGCGGTGGACCTGTTAAGCGTCATGTCAGTCACTCCACCATGAAGCCGACGGGTCCGGCGATCGGATTGCCGGTTGCCGCCTTGACGTTGGGTTGCGCGCCGGAATTGGCGAGCCTTTTCTTCAGCATGTTCTCGAACTGGTAGTCCGACATGGGACGGTCCGTCGGCACGACCGGCTTCTTGCCCGCGCCGATCGGCCTGACCAGATACGGCGTGGCTATGATCACCAGTTCGGTCTCGTTGGCCTGGTAGTTGCGCGACTGGAACAGCTTGCCGAGGATCGGGATGTCCGACAGGCCCGGCACCTTGTCGATGCTGTTGGCGGTGCGGTTCTGCATCAGGCCGCCGATGATGAAGCTCTGGCCGCTCGCCAGTTCGATCGTCGTGTCGGCCCGGCGGGTGATCAGGCCGGGGATGCGGAAGCCCTCCAGCGTGATGGCGCCGGCGTCGCTCAGCTCGCTGACCTCCGGGCGCAGGTGCAGGCTGATCCGGTCGCCGGACAGCACGGTCGGCGTGAACGACAGGCTGACGCCATAGGACTTGAACTCTATGCCGATGCTGCTTCGTCCGGTTGTCCCGGTATTGGTACCCACGCTGATCGGGATGGGAAACTCGCCGCCGGCGAGGAATGACGCGGTCTCGCCCGAGATCGCCGTCAGGTTCGGCTCCGCCAGCAGCGACACCAGGCCTTCCTGCTCCAGCGCGTCGATCGTGGTCTCGAGGGATACGGGGCCGATCTGCTGCGCGAAATCGACGACCTGGGTCGCCGCGCTTGCGATGGAAGGGCGCAGCGCCTGGATGTTGAACTGGGTGCCGCCAGTCAGGTCGGTGGCCGACCACGACACGCCGAGCGCGCGGACGACTTCTTTCGACACCTCGGCGAACCGGACGCGCAGGTTGACCTGGGTCGGCGCCGTCACGGCGATGCGGTTCAGCACGGTTTCCTTGTCGCCGAGGAACTTCATCGTGACGTTCTCGATGTCCTCGGCCTCCTGGGGCTCCTCGACGCTGCCCTCGAGGATGATGCCGCCGTCGACGGATGAAACGGTGATGTTGGCATCCGGCGCGATCCGCTTCAGCAGACCCTGAAGCTGGGTGCGGTCATGGGTGACGTGGATGGTCGCGTTGATCAACGGCCTGTCGTTCTCGTCAAGCACCATCAGCGTGGTGTCGCCCAGTTTCTTGCCGTAGACGAAGATCGACTGCTGCGAGCGGCTTTCGACGTCGGCGATCGTCGGGTCGGCGACGAAGACGGTCACGGCCGGGCGGCTCACGCGGACCATGGTCCCCTTGTGAACGCTGACCTCGACCGTGGTCTGCGGCGGCCCGTCGACGGTCGCGCCCGCCGCTGGCGGACCCGCCAGGGCCAGGAATGAAACCGCAATCACTTGAACAAGCCGCGCGGCGCGCCGCCCGAACGCCGGGCTCATGCATACGTAGCCCCTGGCAGTGATCGTCATCAAGTGTGGCCCCCTTATGGTCTTACTTGTTCTGGTTGGTAGCCATTATTTTGCCGCGCCGCCCCGCACGATGGCCGGCACGGAAACCTTCATTGCTTCGCTCGCGATGGCCATGGATGCAGCATAGTCCCAAACCACGGTGCGCCCAAGCGTATCAGTGTCCGCCTTCTGCACGCTGCGCAGGCTAAGTGACAGTTTTCCCATGTCTTCCCCCAGAACGAGCATCTCGGCCTGGCGCGGCGTCACCTCGAGGGTGGCTGTGCGGCCGACGACCGGATCCTTGGGGTCGCCGGACACCTTCTGGTCGAGCGCGATGAGGCGTAGGTCGGGGATGAAGGTTTCGGTCACGCGGCGGTCCTTGTCCTCGACCTTGAGGCCCTGGGACAGCAGCACGTCGACCCGGTCGCCCGGCAGGATGAGGCCGGCGCCGCCGCCGGAGGCGGAGATGTTGATCGAGATGGCGCGCATGCCCGGCGCGAGGATCGCGGCGAGGAAGCCCTTCTCGCCCGGCTTGATGACCGCGCCGGCGACGATGGGCTGGCCTTTGCCGATGCCGAGGCGGACCACGCTTCCCGAAATCGAATTCTGCAACGCGGTAGCCTGATCGCCCGGCATGTCGCGGGCTTTGCTGGTGAACGTGTCGCTGAGATTTTCCTTCGGCCACTTCTGCCAGGCGATGTCGGTCGGCTGGATCAGCGTCCCGGGCGGCAGGTTGTTGGCCGCGATCAGCACATCGACGGAGTCATCGATCGCCGGCCC
>JBKJNE010000125.1:0-2787 GCA_046596015.1 Alphaproteobacteria bacterium | reverse complement strand
CGCCGCCGCCCGTGAACCTGTCGGCCGAGCGCAAGAACGGCGATCTGGTACGCGGCCTGATCATGACCGGCGTCGCCACCTCATGCCATGACTGCTCCGGCGGCGGCCTGCTGGTCGCCATCGCCGACATGGCCATGGCCTCGCGCATCGGCGCCGTGCTGGACTACGACCGCGGCGGCGTTCCCTCCTATGCCTTCCTGTTCGGCGAGGACCAGGGCCGCTACGTCATCACCACGAACAGCCCGGAGCTGGTGCTGGAGCAGGCCGCCGTCGACGGCGTCAGCGCCTCGGTAATCGGCGTCACCGGCGGGGCGACGTTGAAAATCTCCGACTTCGATTCCATATCAGTGGCCGAACTGACCCAGGTCCATGAAGGCTGGCTGCCGGCTTACATGGCCATTCCCTGACCCAGGAGCCCGATCGCCCATGGCGATGGACGCACACGAGATCGAAAAGCTGATCAAGCAAGCCCTGCCCGACGCCACGGTCACCATCGAGGACCTGCGCGGCGACGGCGACCACTATGCCGCGCATGTGATTTCCGAAGCGTTCCGTGGCAAGAATCGGGTACAACAACACCAGATCGTCTACAAGGCCCTGCAAGGCAACATGGGCGGCGTACTGCATGCGCTGGCGCTGCAGACCTCCGTACCGGAATAGGAACCCCCGATGAGCGACAACCCCGTTTTCGACTACATCCAGTCCGAGTTGGCCGCCAACGACATCGTGCTGTTCATGAAAGGCTCGCCGCTGTTCCCGCAATGCGGCTTCTCGGCGACGACCGTCGAGATCCTCAAGCGCATGAACGTGCCGTTCAAGGGCATCAACGTGCTGTCCGACGACGAAATCCGCAACGGCATCAAGGAATTCAGCGACTGGCCGACGATCCCCCAACTCTACGTGAAGGGCGAATTCGTCGGCGGCTGCGACATCGTGCGCGAGATGTACGAGACCGGCGAGCTCCACGAATACATGAAGTCCAAGGGCTTCGACCCGGAATACGTGTAAGGATTTCCCCCCTTTCTCCGATTCTGCGAGCAGCGCGAAGCAGCCCAGCCGTTCCGGTGATGGCTGTGTGGGGGCTCGGCTGGATCGCGTCGCTACGCTCGCGAAGTCACTGGAATGGGTGAAGATGGAACGCAATTATCCCCTCTCGAACCCGTATGACCGCTCCACGCGGCACACATCCAGCCTGAACCAGTCGTAGAACCGCTTGCGGCCCATGGCCTGCGCGCCCAGGTGCTCGGCGTTGGCGCGCCAGACCTTCACTGCCTCCTCGCTGGCCCAATAGCTGACCGTGATTCCCACGCCGTCCTCGCCCCGGACGCTGTCGTGGCCCAGATAGCCGGGTTGCGCGCGGGCCAGTTCCTCCATGCGGTCGGCCATGGCGCCATAGCCCTCGGCATCGGCGCCCAGACGATTGGTAAAGATCACGGCGTAGCCGCCTTTTTCCATGGCGTGGCCCCTTCACAATAGTGACACTGGCGGTCTGCTATGCCTTGCCAGAAACCATCCGCGACCGCCAGCAGGAACCCGCCATGACCGACGACGACGATTTCTGCGACCGCCCGCTGACCGCGCCGACCCTCGATGCCATCATCTCCCGCCGGATCAGCCGGCGCGCGCTGCTGAAGGGCGGGCTCGCCGCCTCGGCGGCGCTTGCGGCGGTCAGCCCGGCGGCGCTGCGGGCGGTGGAAAAGGCGGCGGCTCAGCCCTTCACGTTCAAGGGCGTGGCGCGCGGAGTCGATGAAAACCATGTGGTCGCGGACGGCTACGACGCCCAGATACTGATTCGCTGGGGCGACGCGGTCCTCCCCGGAGCGCCCGCCTTCGATCCATCCAACCAGTCGGCCGAGGCCCAGGCGGGGCAGTTCGGCTACAACAACGACTTCGTCGGCTACATCCCGCTGCCGCTCGGCTCGAAGAACTCGGGCCATGGCCTGCTGTGCGTGAACCACGAATATGTCTCGCCCGAGGTCATGTTCCCCACCCAGCCGGAAGACGCTTCCGATGTCGCGAAGGCCGCGTGGAAGAAGCAGCGCGCCGCCATCGAGATCCAGGCCCACGGCGGCTCCGTGATCGAAATCCGCAAGCAGGGCGGCGCCTGGAAGGTCGTCGAGAACAGCAAATACGCCCGCCGCGTCACCTCGGACACGCCGATGACCATCGCCGGCCCGGCGGCCGGCCACGACTGGATGAAGACCAGCGCCGATCCCACCGGCACGAAGGTGCTCGGCACCATCAACAACTGCGCCGGCGGCATCACGCCGTGGGGCACCTATCTGATGGCCGAGGAGAACTACAATAAGTATTTCGGCGGCCTGCTGCCGGACGAGGACCCGCGCCTCCAGGCCTTCTTCCGCTACAGCATGCCGGCGGGCGGCACCTGGATGGCGCTCGACGACCGGTTCGACGTCGGCAAGGAACCCAACGAGTCGTTCCGCTTCGGCTGGATCGTCGAGGTGAACCCGTTCGATCCGAAATCCACGCCGGTCAAGAGGACGGCGCTGGGCCGGATGGCGCATGAAGGCGCCGAGTCCATCGTCAGCAAGGACGGCCGGATTGTCGTCTACATGGGCGACGACAGCCGCTTCGAGTACCTCTACAAATACGTCTCGGACGGCCGCTACGACCCGAAGGAGCCCGACCCGGGCCTGCTCGACAAGGGCACGCTCTACGTCGCCCGATTCGCCGACGACGGCTCCATGGAATGGCTGCCGCTGGTGCACGGCAAGGGCCGCCTCGACGCCTCGAAGGGCTTCGACAGCCAGGCCCGGGTGCTGATCG
>JBKJNE010000424.1:0-3638 GCA_046596015.1 Alphaproteobacteria bacterium | reverse complement strand
CGCGCCCGGCGCCGCGCCGACCAGGGCTTCCGGGTGGTGAAGGAACTGCCGGTGACGGTGAACTGATCATGGTGTCGCGGAAGAAGACGCCACCGCCAGGCAAGACCGGCCGCACCTACTATTACCGTATGCGCACGCCTGAGAAGCAGCTCGAGATCCGTGCAAAGCTGGCGGTAGCGATGGCCGCCGCCGTCGTGGTCGGCCTGATCGTCGCCTTCGGCTTGGCGAACGTCTCAGGCCCCGCCAGGGAACCCGAGCAGGCGTCGACTATCGCGCCGCCGGCCGCCGAGGAAACGCCCGACGCGGTGCCGGCGGGCGGCGCCAGACCTGCGGTGGAGAAGCCCCAGCCCGCTTCCACCGACAGGCTGCGGGACTGCGCCGACTGCCCACCCCTGATCGTCGTGCCGCCCGGCAGCTTCGTCATGGGCGCGCGGGGGGACGAGGCCGGCGCGGGCGAGGTGCCGACATCGATCATCGCCTCGGAGTCACCGGGCCACGGGGTCACCTTTCAGCACCGCTTCGCCCTGCAGCAGACCGAGGTGACGCGGCACCAGTTCGCGGCCTTCGTCAAGGACAGCGGCTATCAGGCCATCGGCTGCAAGGTGTTCGACGGCACCTCCTTGGTGCTCGACCGCAGCAAGGACTGGCGCGATCCCGGCTTTTTCCAGGATGACGACCATCCGGTGGTCTGCGTCAGCCCCATGGACGCGAAGGCCTACATCAAGTGGCTGTCCGAAAAGGCCGGCGTCCAGTTCCGGTTGCCGTCGGAAGCCGAATGGGAGTACGCGGCGCGGGCCGGCGGCAGCGACGCCCTCCCCTGGGGCAGCGATCCGACCGCCGCCTGCGTTCACGCCAACGCGGCCGATGCCAGCCTGATCAGCCAGTTCAAGGGCCGGGATCTGTCGCTGTTCTTCGCCTGTGACGGGCACTACGCGTTCACCGCGCCGGCCGGCAAGCACAAGCCCAACGCCTTCGGACTGAACGACATGCTGGGAAACGCGCGCGAGATCACCGCGGATTGCTGGAACCCCGACTACCGCGGCGCCCCGGGCGACGGCGCCGCGCGCATGGACGGCGACTGTGGCGCCGGGGCAAGCCGGGGCGGCGGCTGGTTCGACCCGCCGCCCAACATGCGCACTGCAAGGCGGTTGAAGACCGAGGCGACCGAACGGCGGAGCGACCAGGGATTCCGCATCGCCCGCGACATCGACATCAGGCTTCCCTGAACGGGCCTAAACTTCGATGATGGCGACCTCGTCGCCTTCGGAAATCGTGTCCCCCACCGCGACCAGGATCTGCACGATCGTGCCGGCCGATGGCGCGGAGACGGGAATTTCCATCTTCATGGATTCGAGGATGAGGATCGCATCATCCTCGGCGACGGCGTCGCCCGGATTGGCTTCGATCGAAACCACCTTGCCCGGGATTTCGGATTCGACCCTGATCTGCGCCATGAAGCTCTCCCTGCGTTCGTCCCCTCGCCTTTTCTATAGGCGCACGAAGACATGTCAACGGCGCTGTCAGGGTTTGCGGAACACCACGGAGAGATTGCCCGCCGGCATGTCGACGGTCCGAACCGGGATCAGACCGTTCCCCGCGGCCTCGGCGGCCACGTCTTCCAGGTCGCGCACGCCCCAGGAAGGATCGCGCTGCTTCAGGCTCCGGTCGAATGCCGGATCGTTGGGGCTGCGCCACGCGCCATTCACCCTGTAGGGACCGTAGAGGTAGAGCACGCCTCCAGCCGGCAGCACCGCGGCGGCCGCGCGCATCAGGGCCTGGCACGCCGCCCACGGCGAGATATGGATCATGTTGATGTTGACGATGGCCGACAGCGGCGGAATGCAAGGCTGTGTCTCGACCGGCCAGGGCCGCGCCAGGACGTCGAGCGCAAGCGGCGGTCTCAGCCATTCGGACGGCTGCTCGGCCGACCACGCGGCAATGCTGCCGTGCAGCCTTTCGTCGGGCTCGCTGGGTTGCCAGAACCTCGGCGCCAGCGCCGGCGCGAAATGAACCGCATGCTGGCCGGTGCCGCTGGCGATTTCCAATACGGTGCCGGACGGCGGCAGCACCGCCTGCAGCACGGCGAGGATCGGTTCGCGGTTGCGGTCCGTGGCGCCGGCGAACAGGCGTTCAGGCGTCATCGAAAATGCCCGTCCGCAGGCCGTCGATGCTCTTGACGTTCTTGCGCGCCCAGTAGCCGCGCAACCCGTCTTCACCCCGGGTCTCGGCCCATTTCACCAGGGTTGGGCGCTCGCGCACCAGCTCGTATTGCGGGACGGCATAGCCGCATGACGTCTGCGCCTCCTCCACGTCGATCACCATGACCTGCCGCACGCCGGCGATGGACGGGAACAGGCCGATCAGCCGCTCGAAGTCCGGCGAGCCGGGCCGCGCCACCCGGCCGGTTCCGTAGATGCGCATGATCCGCGCGGTGCCGCCGAAGCTGCACCACATCACGGTAATGCGACCGTTGTCGCGCAGATGCGCCGCCGTCTCGTTGCCGCTGCCGGTCAGGTCCAGGTAGCAGACCGTGGCGTCGTCGATCACCCGGAACGTGTCCATGCCCTTGGGCGACAGGTTGACCCTGCCCTCGCCCGGCGCGGTCGCGACGAAGAACATGTGCTGTTCGGCGATGAACGCCTTCAGGGTGTCGTCGAGGCGACGGAAGAACTGGGCCATGGGCTACTCCCCTTGGGTGATGCGGTGGATGACGCCGGCGTGGTTGCCGGACACCAGCATAGAACCATCCGGCAGCCGTTTCACCTCGGCCGGCCGTCCCCCGGCTCGCCCGTTGCCGGGCGAGCCGGTAGCCGATCGGGAACATGCGGTTCCATGAGCGGCGCACGGGCGCTATATAGGGTTGCGACCGCCCTCGGGAAACACCGGCCATGCCCAGAATCCGCAATCCGTTCAAGTCGATCGGCACCCGCGCGCAGGGCTGGTTCCTGACCGGCATACTGACTCTGATTCCGATCTGGATCACCTGGGTGATCTTCACGTTCGTGCTCGACCAGCTTTCCGCCCTCGGCCGCCCCGCCGCGCGCAAGGTGACCGAATATCTCGGCCCGCTCGCCGGCTGGTTCGCGGGCGATGCCATGCAGACCGCGTTGGCGCTGATCCTGACGCTGTCGTTCATCCTGCTGATCGGCTGGGCGACCAGCCAGTTCATCGGCGCCCGGCTGCTCGCATTGTTCGACAAGATCATCCAGTGGATCCCTCTGGTGGAGAAGATCTACGGCGCCACCAAGAAGCTGCTCGTCGCCATGCAGCAGAAGCCCGACGGCGTCCAGCGGGTGGTGCTGATCTCGTTCCCGCACGACGAGATGAAGGCCGTGGGCATCGTCACCCGCACGCTGACCGACGTGCATACCGGCGAGAAGATCGCCGCGGTCTATGTGCCGACCACGCCGGTGCCGACCTCGGGCTATCTGGAGCTGGTGCCGCTCGACCAGATCACCGAGACCGACTGGACGCTGGACGAGGCCATGACCTTCATCATCTCGGGCGGCGCCGTGGCAAGGGACACGATCAATTTCCGGCGCGGCAGCGGCACGCCGATCACGCTGGCCGAGGCGGTGGGCGACACTGGCGAGGCCTGAACACTGCCGCGCCGGAAATTGATCGTGTCCCTTGCCACG
>JBKJNE010000232.1:0-4931 GCA_046596015.1 Alphaproteobacteria bacterium | reverse complement strand
CACCGGGCTCAACTACCTGCTGCGCGGGCAGGGGCCGGGGCGGCAGAATTTCCTCGAGGCCGGCGCGTTCCTCAAGTCGCGGCCGGACCTGGAGCTGCCGGACCTGCAGCTCCACTGCGTGCTGGCGCTGATGCAGGATCACGGCCGGGTGCCGATGGACCGCGACGGCTTCTCCGTCCATGTCTGCCAGCTCCGGCCCGAGAGCCGGGGCAGCGTCGGGCTCCGATCCGCCGATCCGTTCGACGATCCGGCGATCTTCGGCAACTACCTGTCTTCGGACAACGACCGCCGGTCCATGCGTGACGGCATCCGCCTGGTGAGGCATGTCATCGCCCAGCCCGCCCTCGACGGTCTGCGCGGGGCGGAGCTCAATCCGGGCATCGACGTTCAGGACGACGATCAGCTCGATGCGTGGATCACCCGGGCGGCCGAGACGATCTATCATCCGGTCGGCACCTGTCGCATGGGCGCGGCGGGCGATCCGCTGGCCGTCGTGGACGACACGCTGAAGGTGATGGGATTGGCCGGCCTGCGGGTGGTCGATGCGTCGGTCATGCCGACGCTGATCGGCGGCAACACCAACGCGCCGACGATCATGGTCGCGGAGAAGGCCGCCGACATGATCCTGGGCCGCGCGCCGCCGGCGCCGGAAGACGTCCCCGTGTACGGCGACGTGCCGGAGCGGCGTACCGCATGACCGTGCCGGCAGACCTGCTGATCATCGGCGCCGGGCCGTTCGGCCTGTCGCTCGCCGCCCATGCCCGCGCGCTGGCGCTGGAGACGGTGGTCGTCGGCAAGCCCATGGGGTTCTGGAAGGACCACATGCCGCGCGGCATGGTTCTGCGCTCGGCCTGCGACTGGCATCTGGACGCCGACGGCCGGCACACCATCGAGGCGTTCCTCGCGATGCGCGGACAGTCGCCCGGCGACGTCGAGCCGCTGTCGCGCGATTTCTACCTGGACTACGCCGACTGGTTCCGGCGTCAGGCCGGGATCGATCCGCTGCCGGTCACGGTGCGGTCGCTGGACCGGCACGCCAACGGATTCGTCGCGGCGCTGGACGACGGGACCGGGCTGGCGGCCCGGAACGTGGCCGTCGCCGTCGGCTTCAGCAATTTTCCGCAGGCGCCGCAGGAACTCGTGGCAATGCTGCCGGCGGGACGTTGGTCGCACACCTGCGACATGGTGGACTTCGCGGCGCTACGCGGCGAACGGGTGCTGATCGTCGGCGGGCGGCAGAGCGCCTTCGAATGGGCCGCGCTGCTGGCGGACGAGGGCGCCGCCGAGGTGCATGTGTCGCACCGCCACGACTCGCCTGCCTTCGCGGCGTCAGACTGGTCGTGGGTGAACCCGCTGGTCGACGCCATGGTCGACCGGCCCGGCTGGTTTCGCGGCCTGCCGAAAGCGGAACAGGACGCGCTGGCGAAACGCCTGTGGATCGAGGGCCGGTCCAAGGTGGAGCCGTGGCTGGAGCCGCGCGTGATGCGGCCGGGCGTGACCTTGTGGCCGCGCACCGCGCTCGCCTCGTGCCGGGAGACGGGTGACGGTCTCGCGGTCACCCTCGACAATGGCGACACGCTGCACGTGGATCACGTCATCCTGGCGACGGGCTACAAGGTCCGGATCGAGAAGGTGCCGTTCCTCGCCGGCCTGCTCGGGCAGCTCGCGGTGCGGGACGGCTTTCCGGTGCTCGACGAACATTTCCAGACCAGTATTCCCGGCCTGTTCATCACCTCCATGCCGGCGACACGGGATTTCGGGCCGTTCTTCGCGTTCACCATCTCGGTGCGCACGTCGGCGCGGCTGATCGGGCAGGCATTGGGCCACCGCTGAAAAATGACCGTTTGTTCAGTTGACCCGCCGCGTACCTGAAGGGCATGGTAATTTTCCTGCGAAACGGGGAGAGACCGCATGTCGGAAGAACGCTGGAAGAAGATCGAGGACCGTCTGGCGCTGGAGGACGTGCTGAACGCCTATTGCGCTGCCATCGACTCGCTGTCCGACATGGATGGCCTGCTGGCCTGCTTTACCGAGGACGCGGTGCTCGACCTGGGCGGCATCAATCTGCCGCGCTTCGAAGGGCATTCGGGAATCCGCCATTTCTTCACCCAGGTATTCGACGACATGACCCATCACGCCCACTTCATCAGCAACTTCACGGTTGCCCGGATGGACGGCGACACGGCGACCTGCACCGCCTATGTGATGGGCATGGGAGTCGCCCGCGACGGACAGAGCGTGCTGGTCTACGTCAAATATTTCCTCGACTACGTCCGCACGCCGTCGGGCTGGAAGCTGAGCCGGTTCGCCGAGAGCGGCCTGATGCCGCTGCCGGAGTCGCTCACCGGCATCCACGGCCGCGACTGAAAGCTCGTCGCCGCTGCTTTCGGACGGCAAGGCGAGTCCGCCCTGTCTGAAGGCGCTATTTTCCGGTCAGTCTTTCGACGACCGGCGCGAAGCCATCGACGCAGCGGTCAAGGATGCTGACATAAGAGAAGCCGTAGAGTTCGCGGCGGCGCTCCAGCTCCTCGCAGATGTAGTCGACCGAGCCGACCAGGGCGTGGGGGAACGACAGGAACGCGTCGGTGTCCATGTCCATCTCCCGGGCCATGGCCTCGGCGGTCGCCCGCTGGTTGTCGGTGACCGCGCCGTAATAGATGCCGATCTCGATCTCGATGTCGTCGAACCGGTCGCCGGCGCCTTCGCGGATCCAGTTGATCTTGTCCATGGTGCCGTCGGCGGAGGAGAAGGCGGCGATGTTGGTCGAATCCATCCTTCCGGCCTTGTTGTTGAAGTTGAGGCTGGCGATGTCGGCCTCGCGGCCGGCGAGGCGCAGCACGCGGGGCGAACCGCCACCGATCATGATCGGCACCGGACCGCGCGGCCGCGGCGTGCCCTCGTAGCCGATGGCCTGGGCCTGCTTGCCGGCCACGTTCATGATGCCGCCGGCGCGGTGCGCCTTGGCGACCTGGATGGTCTCCTCCAGCCGGTCGATGCGACGGCCGATGGGATCGTAGGGCACGCCCATGGCGTGGTACTCGCCCTCGATCCATCCCGCGCCGAGGCCCAGTTCCAGACGGCCGTTCGACAGGAAGTCGATGGTCATGGCTTCCTTGACGAGAACCGCCGCGGGCCGGTAGCCGGTGCAGAACACCCGGCAGCCGATCTTCAGGGTCGACGTCGCTTCCGCCGCCATGGCCATGGCGGGCACGGCGGCCAGATCCTGCGGCGGGTGGCCCGACGCGGCGGGGCCGGGACCGAGATAGTGGTCGGCCAGGTGGAACGCGGAAAAGCCCTGCGCCTCGGCGGTTTGCACCTTGCGGCGCCAGTCCTCCGGCGTCTCGGCGTCATAGGCCTGCCAGGAAAAACGGAACGGCTTCTTATGTGGCATGAGCGACCTCCCCGGTTTCGTGCAACTCAATTGGCGTCTAGCCCTACAGCATAGTAAGTGATTATTCTATATTCGTGCGAGCACCGCCGCCGCGGCGCAGGGAACGGGAAGACGGTCATGGTTGCGATCACGCGCGTCAAGCAAAGCATCATCACGCCGGCGGAGAAGGCACCCGAGCCTAATCTCGGGTCGGCGCTAATCCCGAAGGATCGGTACACGACGCCCGAGTTCATGGCGCTCGAATGGGAGAAGCTGTGGACGAAGGTCTGGTTGGTCGGCTGCCGCGAGGACGAGATCCCGGAAACAGGCGACTACATCACCAACGACATCGGCGCGGAATCCCTGTTGATCGTGCGCGGCGAGGACGGCAAGGCGAGGACGTTCTACAACGTCTGCAACCACCGCGGGAACCAGGTGAAGTTCGACCACTCCGGCAATTCGCGGACGCTACAGTGCGCCTATCATTTCTGGGAGTACGACCTGACCGGCCGCCTCGTCAGCGTGCCCGACGAACAGGACTTCCCCCAGCGCTGCTCGAAGGACCAACTGAGCCTCAAGACGATCCGGACCGACACCTGGGGCGGCTGGGTGTGGTTCAACCTGAACCCGGAGGGCGAGTCGCTGCAGGACTATCTGGGCATCATCCCGCACCATCTGGAGCCATACCATTTCGATCGGATGGCCATGGTGATGAACGTCACTGTCGAATCCGACTGCAACTGGAAGACCTCGGTCGATGCGTTCAACGAGGTCTATCACGTCCAGTGCATCCATCCGGAGCTGTCCTACACCATCGACGACGTCGACGTGCAGATCGACCTCTACGACAAGCACAACCGCTACCTGGTGCCGTATCACACCTACAGCCCGCGCCTTGGCTACGAGCCGCACGAGGTGCCGGAAATCCTGTCGAACCAGCTCAAGGCCGTCGGCATGAATCCGGACGAGTATATCGGCCGGGTCGGCGAAATCCGCAACGCGATGCAGGTCTACAAGCGCGAGAGCCAGCCGGCGCGGGGCGTCGACTATTCGGAGCTGAACGACGACCAGCTCACCGACAACTACCACTACATGATCTTCCCCAACCTGACGCTCAACATCTTCTCGGACCGGATGATGCTGTTCCGCCAGCGGCCGCACGAGACCGACCCGAACAAGATGTATTACGACGTCACCGTGCATGTCCGGGTGCCTGACGGACAGCCGCGCCCGCCCATGCCCGACCACGAGCACGTCGCGTTCGGCGAGCGGTCGTTGGGTCTCGTTCTCGACCAGGACGCGGTCAACCTGCCGCATGTGCAGAAGGGCATGAACTCGGAAGCTTTCAAGGGCCTGTGGATCTCCAGCCAGGAGCGCCGTATCCGGCACATGCACCATACGCTGATGAAGTACATCGAGGCCTGAAGCTGCACCGGATTCGACACGCGATGCGGCGCCGGGCAGGATGGAGTTACCGCTGAGTAAATCAACACACAATACGCCATGGGCAAACCAATGACAGCCAAGCGCGCCGACGACCTCGAGACGCCCGCCGGGAGCG
>JBKJNE010000173.1:0-4855 GCA_046596015.1 Alphaproteobacteria bacterium | reverse complement strand
GCTGAAGTCCAGTTTCCCGTTTCCGGTGGGGGCGTGGATATAGGCGCCATTGCTGCCGGCGAAGACGATGGTGAGATGGCCGGCAACGGTCTGGAGCGTCTGGCCGTTGGTGTCGAGCTGGCCGTTCCAGATGATCAGCACGCCGCCGTCGCCGGTGGAGTTGGTCACGTCGACGTCGCCGGCGAGCTGCAGGTCGCCGCAGACCGACACGTTGCCGTTGATCGTTCGAGGGCCTGACCACTGGTTGGACATGGGTAGCGCGGGATCGCTCTTCTTGGCCGGCATCTGCGGATACGCGCCGCCGCACGGGTCGGCGGGGATAAGCGCGGCCAGCCCCACATACGGGTCTTCCACATGCGGCTGATTGGAGTTCTGCTGGACGCCGCAGCCATTGTTGGTGCTGTAGGCGTCGCCGATGTCGGCCTGGGTGGTGAAGCCGTTACAGGTGGCGGTGTTGTTGGACATGATGTTGCAGCCGGTCAGGTCCGCCTTCGGGCAGCCGTTGCAGCGAAACCCCTCGGTGTTGCTCTGGCCGGGCAGTCCGGCGAGCGCCAGGACGCAGTATTCGCGTTTCTTCAGGGTCTGCTCGGCGGTGGCGCCGCTGCTGACCTGCACCATGGGCTCGCCGTTGACGGTGATGTTGCCCTGGTAGCCGATCATGCCGATGAGATAGATCGGCGTCGGCTTGCTGATGGTGACCTGGTAGCAGGCGGAGGCGCCGGACGGGCACGTCAAGCCGCCGGTGACCGCCACGGTCACGTTGTCGGTGCCGTGGACGTAGCCGTACTGGGCGGCAATCGCCCTGGCCTCGAGCTCGAAGTTCCCGTCGCCGTTCATCGCCGCCGACATGGAAGCCGAATCGGCGGCGTTCTGCATGGCGCGCTGGGCCATGTACCACTGCGCGACCTCGAAGCTGAGGCCCAGCACGGCAATGAACACCGGCAGGCTTGCCGCGACGACGATGGAGATGTTGCCGGCGCGATCGATCAGCAGGTCGCGCGTCCGGCGCATGCTCCGGCGCAGAGCCGATGATATGACGCGCTTCATTCAGGTCGGCCCGGTTCTGGACACGCAATGGCCACAGAATAGCCCAATACCGGACGGGTGTAACCGCCGGTTCGTCAAAAGCCCCTCAAAGTATAGTGAACGGGCGTATAGCATTGGCGCTCGAGTTTTCCTGCATTCGCGGGACGCCCTGGACAGCCGTCGCGTCGCTGGCGGCGCTGCGCGGGCTGAACGAAGGTGGCGAAGCGCGCCGGTTGCTTGGCGATGTAGTCGTGGTTGCCGGGCGGTCAACTCCGATTTGGCTCCGTCGGCCGTGGTGTGCGGGGCGCTCGCCGAGCCGAGCGGCGCGATGGCGCCGCCTTCGCGCACCAGCCCCGGCAGGGTGACGAAGTGAGGGACCTGGTCATGCGGCGGCAGGTTCGGTCTTGCCGGAGGGAGGCGGCTCGCGCCCGCCCTCCATCATCGCAATCCGAAACCCGCGACCCAAGCGCCGAAACGAAGAGTGTGACTTGCCGTCAGGCCGCCTTGCGCCAGCCTTGCACTTCGGGCAGCACCTTCTCGGCGAACAGGCGCATGCTGCCCTCGGCGTTCTCCAGGCTCATGCCGCCATAGCTGACCTGTACGGTGAGGTCGAAGTCGCCCAGCGACTTCTGGCGCTGCTCGAGCTTGTCGAGGATCTGCTGCGGCGTGCCCCAGGTGTTGATGTCGACGAAGCCGTTGGCCGCGTCCGCCAGGCCGGTGTCGCGCAGGATCTCGGCGTTGCTGGCGTAGTCGCCATAGCCCTTCATGTTCTTGAAGTGGTCGCCGGCCATGTCGTAGTGCTCCATGACCGTCAGGTAGTAGTTGGCCATGTGCTCGCGGGCGAGCGCCTCGGCGCGATCGCCGCTCTCGTCGCAGCACATGAAGTCGACGCATACCGGCGACGGCGCCGGGCGCCCGTGGAAATCCTGGAACATGGTGCGGTAAGTGTTGAAATGTCCGGCCATCTGCTCCCAGGGCTTCTGGGCGAAGCTCATCATCTTGCCGCCCAGGCGCGCGCAGACCGGCACCGAGTCCGACGACATGGCGACGCAATAGAAGCGATCCTTGAAGGTGGCGTAGGGCCGCGGCCGCACTTCGGTGCGCATCTGCTTGTAGTAGGGGCCGTCGCCTTCGACGACGCCGCTCTCGAGGCTGCGCAGGATCAGCTCGGCCGACTCGTCGAAGCGGTCGCGGGCCTCGTTCATGGAAATGCCGAAGCGGTCGTATTCGCGCTTGGCGAGGCCGCGGCCGATGCCGAACAGGGCGCGGCCGTTGCTTAGATGATCGAGCATGATCATCTTCTCGACGACGCGCAGCGGGTTGTTCCACGGCAGGATCACGGCGCCGGTCAGCAGCCCGATGCGGCTGGTCTTGGCCGCCATGTAGCTGAGGAACTGCATGTTGTCGGGCGCCATGGCGTAGTTGAAGAAGTGGTGCTCCACCGCGCCCAGCGTGTCGAAGCCGAGCGGTTCGGCCAATTCTGCCAGGTGGACGTCGCGCTTGTAGACTTCGTGGTCGGTCGCCCCGTCCATGAAGTTCTGGAAGACCATCAGCAGGCCTACTTCCATCGTCCGCTCCTGATTCCCGTTTTCACGTGCCCTTCCCCAAGGGCGTTTCGACTGCCTACGCTAAAACACTTGTTCCGGTCTAGCAAGTGAACAAATGCGGCGTTTCGGCCTTATCGGGGTGCACGGCGCCGCTCGGTGATCTGCGCCAGCACGCCCTGCTTATACTCGCTGAACGCCGTCCCGATGTCGATCGCCTCGGGCTTCACCAGCCACTGATAGATGGTGCCGAAGATGAACGAGCAGAACTGCACCGACAGCTTCTCGGCATCGACATAGGGACGGATGAAGCCCTCGGCGATGCCCTCGCGCACCCAGCGGACGATGTCGGTGCGGTAGGCCTCGTGCTGTTCGGCCAGCCGCTCGCGCACCTCGCTGTGGCTGGTGATCGACTCGTACCACAGGATGTACATGGCCTTCATGTATTCGGGCTGCTCGATCAGGAAGTCCTCGACCGCGTCGAGCGCGGCGATGAACGCGGCGAGGCCGGTGCGGCCGCCGACGAAGCGTTCCAGCTCCTCGACCCATTTGTGGTTGAAGAACCGCACCAGATTGCCGAACAGGGCTTCCTTGGAGCCGAACCGGTAGCTGGCAAGGCTGCGGCTGTAGCCGGCCAGTTCGCCGACGTCCTTCAGGGTGGTGTTGTGAGTGCCGTGCTGGCCGATCAGCTTCATGGCCGCGTCATACATGCGCTGGTCCGACAGCGCGGTGCGCTCGGCCTGGGTCATGCGCTTGCGCGGCGCGGGCTTGTCGTGTTTCGTCATCGGGAGGATCGCCTGATGGATCGGCCGCGTGGGCCGAAACGTAATATCCTTGTTGCTGACTAGCAAGTGTGATTTCATGCGGTGGAGCCGGGGAAAAGCGGCGTTCCGCCTTGATCGAAGGCGGTTCGCATGGCCTCCTTCGCGCGGGGAGGAACCACGATGGCACGTCTCGAAGGCAAGGTGGCGCTGATCTCCGGCGGCGCCAGCGGCATCGGCGCCGCACATGTCAGGCTTTTCGCCCGCGAAGGCGCGAAGGTCGTTTCCGGCGACATCCAGGAGGAGGCGGGCAGGCGCGTCGTCGCCGAGGCGAACGACGCCGGCGGCGAGGCCATGTTCGTCGGGCTCGACGTGACCAGTGCGGAAAGCTGGGCCGCCGCGGTCGCGGCCGCCGTCGCGCGCTTCGGCGGGCTGACCACGCTGGTCAACAACGCCGGCATCTACCACCCGGGCGGCGTGAGCGAGGAGACCGATGCCGGCTGGCAGCGGATGATCGCCATCAACCAGACCGGCGTATGGTATGGCATGAGGGCGGCGCTGCCCGAGCTGGTGAAGTCCGGCAACGGCGCCGTGGTCAACATCTCGTCGCTGTTCGGCATGGTCGGCAGTCCGGGCTCGTTCTCCTATCACGCCACCAAGGCGGCGGTGCGGCTGATGTCGAAGTCGGCCGCGCTGGAGCACGTCAAGCAGGGCGTGCGGGTGAACACCATCCTGCCCGGCCAGATCCGGACGCCGATACTGGGCGACCTGACGCCGGAGATGGACGCGGCGATCAAGGCGTCTATCCCCATGGGCCGCATGGGCGATCCGGAAGACGTCGCCTGGGGCTCGGTCTACCTGTGCTCCGACGAGGCCAAGTACATCACCGGCGCCGAGCTGGTGATCGACGCCGGCTGGAGCGTTCCCTGACATCCAACACCCAGGAGACGGCCATGGCCCATCTGGAGACCGAGCCGGGACGGCGCATCTACTATGAATACTATCCGGGCGACAGGCTGCCGGTGGCGCTGGTCCATGGCTGGGGCATGAGCTGCCGGCTGTGGGACACGGTGCTGCCGCTGCTGACCGGCGCCGGCCACGCGGTGCTGAGCTTCGACCAGCGCGGCTGCGGCAAGTCGGACAAGGATTTCGCCGACGTTTCGATCAGGAGCGCGGCGGCCGACCTGGTGTCCCTCGCCAACCATCTGCGGATCGAGCGGCTGGCGGTCAATGGCTGGTCGCTTGGCGGCCCGGTCGCCGTCGAGGCGGCGGTCAGGCTGGGCGCGCGCTGCCGGGGCGTGGTCTCGACCGCGGGTGCGACGCCGCGCTACGTTCAGGCGCCGGACTTTCCCCAGGGCGGCGCGCCCGGGTCGGTCGCCGAGACCGTCGCGCTGCTGCGGCAGGACCGCGCGACGTTCCTGCATGGCCTGGCGCACGCGATCTGCGTCCGGCCGGTGAGCGACGCGGTGAAGACCTGGATGTGGTCGGTGTTCATGGAGAACGCGCCGTCGGCGGACCGGGCGC